>JAUNWP010000096.1 GCA_030540255.1 Eubacteriales bacterium
ATTCTTCGAACAGCGGAGCCGGAAGATTATATTCATTACATCTTTTAATAATTCTTGGAATTCCTGTGCCCCAAGCTTCCACAATACGCATATAATGAAAAGCCTCCGCAATTGCCTCATTTCTGCATGTTGATTTTCCTGTTTTTACTGTCTCTATATCAAGTCCTCCGTATAACATTCCCGGTGAAGAAACTTCCAATCTATCATCATAAATGCATACCTGCACACATGATCTATCCAAATAGCTTCTATGCAAAACAGCATTTGCGATTGTCTCTCTTACAGCAGATATCGGAAGTTCATAGATATCCGTTCTAAATAATCCTTCGATATTTGCACCCGTATTTATATGCCTCAGAACAAATTGGTAAGCCTCCTCAATCTGATCTTGTATCGGCCCGGTAAATTCTTTTTTATCTATGAATATGTCTCTCGAAGTTCCCTTAAACAGCGCGCATTGAATCTTGGCCGCCTTATTATGATTATCAGTCAGTAGATCAAATGCGTGTGTCGGATATCTGTCTCTACCAACTTTACATAGCAACCCGAAATCTTCTAATTTTTCAAGAGTCATATCTTTTATAGAAGTCTTTTCTTCCTCCGTTTCACACGCTTCTAAAGCAATCCTTTTCATAGTTTTGCATAATTCTAATGCTTTATTCTCATCATATTCCCGACCAATATCCTGAAGCGAATCATATGATATATTTTGTCCTTCCAGCTCCAACTCCTGCAATTTTCTTGCATCTGCCGGTCTGCTTGTTCCGTTTATCCTGATATAAGAAGTGGTTTCTTTGCCCTTATTTGCTAAATAATACGGCCTGAATTTGCCGGGTGAAACATCTATTACAAGTACTGTTTTCTCTTCAATTGTCTGTATCGAAATATCAGGTTCTATCTGAGGTGTACAGGCATCGGAAATCATATTTGAGATTGAGTCTGACAACTTAAATGGACTTTGCTCACCAATCCCATAAACAATGCAGGTTTCATCTTCAACCCCGACAATGATCTGCCCTCCGGTGCTATTTGAAAATGCAATAACATCTTTCAAAAACTTTTCATGTTTGCTTGGAATCTCTCTTTTGAATTCTACATTCTTGCTTTCTCCAAAGAATTCTTTGCTAACCACCTAATCACCTGCTTTCAGCTGTTTCATATACATACTATCAAATATCCGGATATGATTATCCGCATGATCTTATATTATCACATTTTCTTTACCTGCATACTCACGATTCCGTCGTCTGCATTAAATCACGCATATTGGCATTCTTGCTATTAAAGAATTTTCCGGTGTACTGCAATAATATTTAGCAAGGGTATCCTTCGGTCTATTCATTTTTACAACACATCTGTTACAAAGCTGCCCCCAAACAGAAAAAGGCTGAACCCCATGAATCCACCGGGTTCAGCCTCTGATGATTTCAACTTCCGCTCCGTTTCGGACGGTTTTTGGATATTTTTATATTGACTTTACAGCTTTGGATAAAGATTGATTATCCTTACCGTTCCATGATTTCTTCTACAAGCTTCAGCATCTCATCTTTTGAGATTTCTTTTGTCACGCTAACTGCATATGCATATCCATCCGCATTCCAAACTGCCAGTGCATATCCATCCGCACTTCCTTTCAAGTTCACCTGGGTGCCTGCTGCGTCTACTGTCTCTTCTGTCTCATACTCATTGTAATCCCCGGAAATGTCATCTTCTCCGGTTCCTTTCCTTACCCTTGCCACCTCAGTGTCACCATCATAATAAATCACTTCCAGCATTTTAGTTCCAAGATTCCTGAACGTCGCAGCCTTTGCGCCACAAATCTCATCTGGTACCTGAATCTTAAAACCGGCGTCTTCCTCTGCCTCTTCTAAGGAATCATGATCCGTATATGGATTCGGCATTCCAAGCATGTTTTCCACACTTTCTCCGCTCTCTGCTTCCACAGTCTCTTGTATCTTCTCATCAGTCGTTGCCTCATGCGCTGTCGGCTCCGTTCCGGTATTATTCGGCTCCGCCTTTTCTGCACACGCAGTTATAGATAACACCATCATCATTCCCAATAACGCCATCTTTGTTCTTCTCATCATCATTCTCCTCGTTTCTTTCATTTTCTATGTCTCTTGGTTTCGGCATTTTATGCTGTTCTATCATATATATATACAGATAGGATACTGAAAATGCTGCAAAGTCCTGCCCGCTTTTTCGCGGGCTTTATGATTTGGTGTTCAAACTTAATTTTAATTGTTTGTCCGAACTATGTCTATTTTGTTTTTGCGCAACTTATTATACGTTATCGGTTTTTTTCAAGAGTTCGCCGTTAGGCGAAGTTTCCTATAAGTAAATAGAGAAACCTCCACAGATTCGGAAGGAATGGTAAATAATTTTTACCAATCGATCCAATCTATGGAGGTTCTTTTTTAGATTTTTTAGATTAAACATCAACCTTATTATTCTTCGCGATTCGCTCAATGTCCTCTATGGGCATATCCAAGAGCTCAGCTACTTGCTTTGCATCATGTGTTTTTTGAAGAAGCTGAACTACGATATCACAGCGTTCTTCCTCACGTTCTTTCTTCTTTATCTCATCCAGTACCATATATTCCCTCTCTTTCGACCTGCTTCTCTTGATCCATTTCACAGACCTTTGTAACTTCGTTACGAAATCACTTCCGAAGTCCTGTTCCGATTCCTTTAAGCCTGCACTTACATACCTGAGAAACTTGATTATCTCTTCAGGAACTTCGTCTTTATTACTTCCCTTGGTGCTTAAGAATATCGTATGTACTCCGTCCCTGTACTTAAGTTCCGGCAACTCCTCACAATGAGTATTCATCGTGTATATATACTTATTATAACCGAGCGGATCATAATCGCATATAAATATTACATACGATTCCGGAAGATATTCATAATCTGTTCCTGCGAGCAGTATATCCATATCCATCTGACTGTGATAATACCTTGATCTAAGCTCTGTATGCTCTGTCGCTACCTGCATCTCTATATTATAGCGTGTTCCCTCTTCATCGGATGCAAATATATCAAGTCTTGATGCCTTATAATCAGGATTATTATCTATACTGTGCTCCTTACTTACACTAATCTCCGTAAGTCTCCTGCCGAGTACCATTTCAAGCAGTTCCTTACAATTGTCCCCGTCTGTCATTACTGCTTCAAACATGAAACTATCCTTGATAGTCTGATCCTTAAGTGTCCTGCGAGTCTTTCTGGTATACATCTGTACTCTCCTTTTTCGCCTGATGCAGGATCTTATGCAATGAAGCATAAAAGCTAATCTCAAATACAAGTATATGACGAATACTTGTCATTTATTCATCGCCCGATCCTGCTTTATTAAGTTGTTGTTTCTGTAAAGCATGGATCTCACTCTGAATATTCGGACGGCTGCCTTTGCAGCT
>JAUNWP010000027.1 GCA_030540255.1 Eubacteriales bacterium
AGGCACGGGTGCGAATTTCTGCAGGATTGCGAAAGTACGGACTTGCAATATACCCCACAAGGGTATATAATGCTAAACAAGAAAGATACCCATGAGGGGTATATGATGATATGAAGGGCCAAGGGTATAAGGAGAAGATATGAGCGAAGATAATAAAAAGGGATGCTGCTGTGAGCTATGTCGTCATAAAGAGAGAAGCGATAAGGAGTACAAGGATCTTATTGCCAGACTTAACCGCATAGAGGGACAGATAAGAGGCATCAAGGGAATGCTTGATGACAGTGCATACTGTATCGATATACTTACGCAGGTGAGTGCGGCGAGTGCGGCACTTAACAGCTTTTCCAAGGTATTGCTTGCCGAGCATATAAACAGCTGTGTGGCAAACGATATAAGAGAGGGCAGATCGGATAAGCTTGATGAGCTTATCAAATTCCTGCCTAAGATGATGCGCTGATGAGTTGTGATCAGGATATGCAGTGAAAAGCTTCGTTATAATTAGATTTTTTTATACAAGGTTCTTATATATGAAAGACTCATATATAAAATTTTCATGCAATAGCTACCAGGAACGGCATTATCAGTATGTAACTTTATGGTAAAAAGTCGCCGGGACGACGGAAAGGATATAAATAAATGACACAATATACGGTTACGGGTATGAGTTGTGCCGCTTGCCAGGCGAGAGTCGAAAAAGCGGTTTCAAAACTGCCGGGGGTAACGAGCTGTGCCGTCAGTCTGCTTACTAATTCTATGGGAGTCGAAGGAACGGTATCACCGGAAGAGGTAATCAAGGCTGTAAGTGATGCGGGCTACGGAGCAAAGCTTCAGGGAGCGGGTAAGGATACTGCCGGAGTATTAAGACTTGCATCCGAAGAGGAGGCTCTTAGGGATACGGAGACACCGGTACTAAAGCGCAGGCTTATATTGTCTGTGGGATTCCTGGCGGTACTTATGTATTTTTCGATGGGGCATATGATGTGGGGGTGGCCGCTTCCGGCATGGTTTAACGGCAATCATATAGCTATGGGACTTCTGCAGATGATACTTGCAGCAATAGTCATGCTCATCAACAATAAGTTCTTCATAAGCGGCATTAAAGGCTTTGTGCACGGTGCAGCCAATATGGATACGCTGGTTGCACTCGGCTCGGGAGCTTCCTTTATATACAGCACAGTGGCATTGTTCCTGATGAGTGATGCCGTTACTCATGGTAACGAAGAACAGGTCATGCATTACATGAATGAGTTTTACTTCGAGTCGGCGGCAATGATAGTGACGCTTATCACTGTCGGAAAGCTGCTTGAGTCTGTCTCCAAAGGTAAGACTACGGATGCTCTTAAGAGTCTGATGAAGCTTGCGCCGAAGACTGCAACGGTGATAAGAGGCGGCAGTGAGCTTGTGATCCCTATAGAGGAGCTTGTTATAGGGGATATATTTGTAGTAAAACCCGGAGAAAGCATAGCTGCGGACGGTGTTGTGACAGAGGGCGTTTCTGCTGTAAATGAAGCCGCACTTACCGGAGAAAGCATACCGGTAGATAAGAGCGAAGGTGATACGGTAAGCGCGGCAAGCGTTAATCAGTCGGGCTATCTTAAGTGCAGGGCTACACGTGTAGGAGAGGATACTACTCTGTCGCAGATAATCAGGATGGTGAGTGATGCCGCTGCAACCAAGGCACCGATTGCTAAAATCGCGGATAAGGTATCGGGTATATTCGTACCTGTTGTCATCTGCCTTGCGGTGCTGACTACACTTGTATGGATGCTTACGGGAGCAGAATTCGGATATGCACTTGCAAGAGGAATATCTGTGCTTGTTATAAGCTGCCCTTGTGCACTCGGGCTTGCCACTCCTGTTGCGATAATGGTCGGAAACGGAATGGGGGCCAAGAATGGGATCATGTTCAAGACCGCCGTATCGTTAGAGGAGACCGGGCGTGCACAGATAGTTGTACTGGATAAGACAGGTACTGTAACAGTAGGTGAACCGAAGCTTACGGATATCATCACTGCCGAAGGTGTAAGCAAAGCAGAGCTTCTAAGCTATGCGTATGCACTTGAGCAAAAATCGGAACATCCGCTTGCGAGGGCTGTAACGGGCTATTGCGAAGAAATTAAACGCAAAGTATCCGCAGATCTTAATGAGAAAAAAAATGCAGCAGATATCAGAAATGCTTCCGAAGCGGATAGTAAGTATACGGCAGGCAGTGATAATTCGGCAGCAGAGATCCATATAATAGAAAATTACAGTACGGAGGCCTTTGAGGCATTGCCGGGAAACGGACTGAAGGCTGAAATCAACGGACATAAGCTTGTAGGAGGATCGATAGGATTCATAGACGGTATAAATAAGATACCGGATCGGCTTAAGGATGAGGCAGACAAACTCTCGGAAAACGGCAAGACTCCGCTCGCCTTTATGCAAGATGACAGACTGCTGGGGCTGATTGCCGTTGCGGATACCATTAAGCCGGAGAGTCCGGAGGCTGTAAGTGAGCTTAAGAACATGGGCATACATGTCGTGATGCTTACAGGAGATAATGAGCGGACGGCGGCAGCTATAGGACGCGAGGTCGGAGTAAGCGAAGTTATTGCCGGGGTCAAGCCTGACGGCAAGGAAGCTGTTATAAAGAAGCTTAAGGAATACGGCAAGACCATAATGGTCGGAGACGGCATAAATGATGCGCCTGCCCTTACAAGTGCGGATATAGGTATAGCCATAGGAGCCGGAACCGATGTTGCGATAGATGCGGCAGATGTGGTATTGGTAAAGAGCAGACTGAGTGATATTCCGGCTGCGATTCGTCTGAGCCGAGCAACGCTTAAGAATATCCATGAGAATCTCTTTTGGGCATTTTTCTATAACGTACTCGGAATACCGCTTGCGGCAGGCTGTTATGTACATTTGTTCGGATGGACGCTCAATCCTATGGTAGGAGCCGCAGCAATGAGCTTATCCAGTTTCTTTGTTGTAAGCAATGCGCTGAGACTGAATATGATAAAGGTAAATGATGCATCACATGATAAGCCGGTAAGACACAGAGTAAAAGAAAATGCCGACGGCAGACTCATAGATAACGGAAATGCTGCAAAGGAAGCTTCGTGCGGACTAAGCTGTGAGTGCTGCGATATCAAAGGATCTGACACAGATAAGGAAACCATATTTAACAATAATAATATAAATGATAAGGAGAATAAAACAATGAAAAAGACTATCAATATCGAAGGTATGATGTGCGTTCACTGTGAGATGGCTGTAAAGAAGGCTCTTGAGGCTGTTGATGAGGTTAAGTCCGCAGAGGTAAGCCATGAGAAGGGAACAGCCGTAGTTGAACTGAATGCTGAGGTTCCGGATGAGGTGCTTAAGAAGGCTGTTGAGGATAAGGATTACAGTGTAAAATCTATAACAGAATAAAACTTTATCGCATTAACGTTAAAAACGACTATATACAATAACGAAAACCGCCTGTATTTTGGCGGTTTTTAACATATTAAATAAATAATATGATTTTTTTTGTGCATAAGTCTTGAATAATGCAAACATAATACCTATAATCTTAAAAAATCAAAGTTCATTATACTTGTAAAGTATAGTAAAGCAAGAAAGAGATATTTACAGTAATTACAATATCTCAAGTAATGCAAAAGGGAGGCAGAAAATGAAAAAGTTCATCAGTTTAGCACTTGTTGCGGCTATGACAGCTTCACTCGCAGCATGCGGAAGCTCATCAAGCTCAACAGAGACAAGTGCCGCAGCAGCAGATTCTGCAGCAGAGTCAACAGAGTCAGGTGATTCAAGCGCTTCGGCAGACGGAGAGTTCGTTATCGGAGGTTCGGGTCCGCTTACAGGCGGCGCAGCTATCTACGGTATGGCAGTTAAGAACGGCGGTCAGATCGCTGTTGATGAGATCAACGCTGCAGGCGGCATCAACGGACATAAGGTTAAGTGGGTATTCGAGGATGATGAGCATGATGCCGAGAAGGCTCTTAATGCTTACAATACACTTAAGGATGCCGGACTTCAGATCATGGTAGGTACAGTTACTTCAGGTCCTTGCCTTGCAGTCGTTCAGGAGACAGCAGACGACAATATGTTCCAGATCACTCCGTCGGGAACAACTCAGGATATCACAGCTAATCCTAACGTATTCCGTATGTGCTTCTCAGATCCTGCACAGGGAGCTAAGTCGGCACAGTATATCGGAGAGCATGAGCTTGCAACTAAGGTAGGCGTTATCTATGACAGCTCGGATCCGTATTCACAGGGTATCTATGAGACCTTTGATTCAGAGGCTCCGAACTACGGCATCGAGATCGTTGCGGCAGAGGCATTTACAGCTGATTCCAAGACAGATTTCAAGACTCAGATCCAGAAGATGAAGGACGCAGGAGCAGAGCTCGTATTCCTTCCTTTCTACTATACAGAGGCAGCGCTTGTTCTTCAGCAGGCTAAGGAGCTTAACTATTCACCTGTATTCTTCGGATGTGACGGTATGGACGGTATCCTCAACCTTGAGAACTTCGATACTTCTCTTGCAGAGGGACTTATGCTCCTTACTCCGTTTGCTGCAGATGCAACAGATGATCTTACCGTTAACTTTGTAAATACTTACAAGGAGCAGTACGGTGATACACCTATCCAGTTCGCAGCAGATGCTTATGACTGCCTGTATGCTATCAAGAATGCGGCAGAGAAGGCAAATATCACTCCGGATATGAGCGTAAGCGATATCTGTGATGCTCTTGAGACAGCTATGCCGGAGATCATATTCAACGGTCTTACAGGCGAGAACATCAAGTTCAACTCAGACGGAGAGCCGGATAAGGCACCTAAGGCTGTAGTTATCAAGGACGGAGCATACGTTCTTGCAGACTGATATCCGATAGGATATCCGGTCGGAAGCTTATAATGGTATTCGATAGTTTCACGGCTTCGCCCGGAGCAACGGTACTGTTATAGAAATCTATGTTAATAATAATTAAGGGTAAGTAGGCTGCATTTTATAATGCAGCCATTATCCGTATTTAAGGGGAGTTAAATATGTCCAGTTTTCTGAGCTATTTGATCAGCGGTATAAGCCTCGGTTCGGTATATGCCATCATCGCTTTGGGCTACACGATGGTATACGGAATCGCTAAGATGCTTAACTTCGCACATGGTGATATCATCATGGTCGGAGCTTACATGGCGTACGTAACATTTACAGGTCTCGGCCTTCCGCCTATAGCGGCTATAGCGGTCGCAACAGTGGGCTGTACCGTACTGGGCGTGCTCATCGAGGCGATTGCGTATAAACCGTTAAGAGGTGCATCATCACTGAATGTACTTATAACCGCAATCGGTGTCAGCTATTTTCTGCAGAATTCGGCACTGCTTGTATTCGGTGCGGATTCCAAGACCTTTACATCTCTTGTAAATATTCCGTCTGTAAGCATTATGGACGGGGCGGTCATCATATCGGGTGTTACTATTGCATCCATAGTGACCTGTATCATAGTCATGGTCGTGCTTACATTGTTCATCAACAAGACAAAGGCAGGACAGGCTATGCTTGCTGTATCCGAGGATACGGGTGCGGCAACTCTTATGGGTATAAGTGTTAACCGTACTATTGCCATAACCTTTGCGATAGGTTCGGCACTTGCCGGAATTGCCGGTGTTTTGCTGTGTTCCGCATATCCGACCTTATCATCACAGACAGGTGCCATGCCCGGTATCAAGGCATTTACGGCGGCTGTATTCGGAGGAATCGGTTCGATACCGGGAGCTATGATAGGCGGTATGGTCATGGGCGTGGTAGAGAATCTGTCCAAGGCTTATATCAGCTCACAGCTTTCGGATGCTATAGTTTTTGCATTGCTTATAATCATTCTTCTTGTTAAGCCTACGGGTCTCATGGGCAAGAAGATACAGGAAAAGGTCTGATCGGAGGTATATTATGAATATGAAATCAAAGAAGATCAGATCTAATATCATTACCTTCGGACTTGTCATAGTTTTCTATGCTGTCATGGAGGCCATGCTTGTGACAGGCAGCATGAGTTCGCTTATGAAGGGACTGCTTGTTCCGCTTTGCTATTACATGATACTTGCGGCTTCGCTTAATCTGGTTGTCGGAATATCCGGAGAGCTCAGTCTCGGTCATGCGGGCTTTATGTGTATAGGAGCCTTCAGCTCGGCTGTATTTGCACGTATGGTAGGTGATTCCATACCGGGCGGAGCGGAGCTTTTTATCTCGGTACTTATCGGCGCTGCATTTGCGGCAATATTCGGATTCCTTATCGGTATCCCGGTACTGAGACTCAGAGGCGATTATCTTGCCATAGTTACTCTTGCCTTTGGTGAGATCATAAAGAATGTTATAAATGCCGTTTATCTCGGAGTTGATTCCAACGGCGTACATGTCTCGCTCAAGGATGTTAAGAGTCTCGGACTCTTAGATGACGGTGAGGTGATAATCAAGGGTGCACAGGGTATCGGTAATCTGCCTCGTAATGCGACATTTACCATAGGTATAGTGCTGCTTCTTATCACACTTTTTATCATTACAAACTTAGTAAACTCAAGACAGGGACGTGCCATCATGTCGAGCCGTGATAATCGTATTGCGGCCGAGTCGGTAGGTCTCAATGTATCAGAATATAAGCTGACTGCTTTTGTTATATCGGCAGCTCTTGCGGGAGTTGCGGGTGTACTCTACAGTCACAATCTTGCCAATCTTCAGGCGACAAGCAAGAACTTCGGATATAATCAGTCGATATTGATACTTGTATTCGTTGTACTCGGAGGCATAGGAAATATCCGCGGTTCTCTTATTGCGGCACTGGTGCTTACCATACTCCCGGAGAAGCTCAGATTCTTTAATGATTACCGTATGCTTATCTATGCGATCGTGCTCATAGTTATGATGATCATGACATCTGCGCCTAAGGTGGTTGCATGGAGAAAGATGGTAGCCGAGAAATATTTTAAGAAGTCTCGAGAGACTGAAGCCGGCGGTAAAACCGATGCGAAGGAGGTATAAGCATGGCAGAAAATAATGAGAAGTATCTGCTTGATGTAAGCAATATCAGCATTTCCTTCGGCGGACTTAAGGCTGTTGACGATTTCAGTATCAAGATAAAGAAGAATGAACTCTACGGTCTTATCGGACCTAACGGAGCCGGTAAGACTACGGTGTTCAACCTGCTTACCGGAGTGTATAAGGCTGATACAGGATTTATCAGACTTGACGGTCAGGATATCACAGGCAAGAAGACAACGGAGATCAACAAGACGGGTATAGCACGTACCTTCCAGAACATCAGACTGTTTAATAATCTGTCAGTCATAGATAATGTTAAGGTCGGACTGCATGAGAAGCACAGATATTCATTATTTGAAGGTATCACACATCTCGGCAAGTACGGCAGAGTTGAAAAGGAGATAACAGAGAAGGCATATGAGCTTATCAAGGTCTTCGAGCTGCAGGATTTTGCAGACTTTAAGGCAAGTCAGCTGCCATACGGTAAGCAGAGAAAGCTTGAGATAGCACGTGCGCTTGCAACCGATCCGAAGCTTATTCTGCTTGATGAGCCTGCAGCGGGAATGAACCCTCAGGAGACGCAGGAACTTATGGATACTATCCGTTTCGTGCGTGATAAATTTGACATGACTGTGCTTCTTATCGAGCATGACATGAAGCTTGTAAGCGGAATCTGCGACAGACTGACGGTGCTTAATTTCGGACATATGCTTGCAGAGGGCGATACAAAGGAAGTACTTAATGATCCGAAGGTCATCAAAGCATATCTCGGAGACTAAAAGGAGCGCGCAATGGAAAATATACTTGAAGTTAAAAATCTGAATGTATTTTACGGCGTGATCCATGCCATCAAGGATGTGTCATTTACCGTAAAAGAGGGAGAGATAGTAACTCTTATCGGAGCCAACGGAGCTGGTAAGACCACGACGCTTCAGACTGTGACCGGACTTATCAAGGCACGCAGCGGAGAGGTAATATATAAGGGCGAAAATATCGTCAGCACACCGGGATATAAGCTGGTGGGCAGAGGCCTTGCTCATGTGCCGGAGGGACGAAGAGTGTTTGCGGATCTGAGTGTATATCAGAACCTTAAGCTCGGTGCATATACACGTAACGATGCTGACGGTATCGCAAGGGATCTTGAGATGGTTTACGAGAGATTCCCGAGACTCAAAGAGCGTGTCAATCAGCCGGCAGGTACTCTTTCCGGCGGTGAGCAGCAGATGCTTGCCATGGGCAGAGCACTTATGTCAAAGCCTAAGATGATACTGCTGGATGAGCCTTCAATGGGACTTTCGCCGATCTATGTTAATGAGATATTTGATATCATCAAGAAGATCAATGCAGACGGCGTTACGGTACTGCTTGTAGAGCAGAACGCAAACAAGGCACTTAATATCGCAAACAGAGCATATGTGCTTGAGACAGGCAAGATAGTGCTTGAGGGGGATGCTCATGAGCTTCTGACCAACCCTCAGGTCAAGGCGGCATATCTGTCGGAATAATTTGAAGCCAATAATAAATAATAATTAAAAACAAACCCTCCTGCAGTGGTATGATAGATTGTACCGACCTCCAAAAGTCAGACTTAAAAATCTAACGATTTGAGGTCGGTATTTTTATGGCCGAATAATCTTTTGAATTTAAAAGAAAGTAGTTAATCTGTATTTAAATGGTGAAGACAGTTTTAAATGTATAGCTAAAAAATATGAGATAACGGTACATATAAACATAGCATGGGCTGCGGATGTTTGTTATTATCTTTAGTAAGAATGATATTTATGGTATGCCGTACATGAACAAACGATATGCCGCAGTATATAAAGAGATTCGCAGTTATAAGGGAGCGTGCCGGCTTGAGCAAGATAAGATTAAAAAAACTGCCTATAGGCATAGAGAATTTCAGAGAGATTATTGAAGATGATTTTTATTATGTTGATAAAACACGCCTTATTGAGCAGTTAATCGAAGAACGCGGCAAAGCAAATTTGTTTACAAGACCACGCCGTTTCGGCAAATCTCTCAATATGAGCATGCTGAAATGTTTCTTTGAAGCAGGCAGTGACATAAGAGTGTTTGACGGCTTATATATCTCAGGCAATAAGGCACTTTGTGATGAGTATATGGGTAAATTTCCGGTAGTATCTGTCAGTCTTAAAGGAGCTAATGCCGAGAGCTTTGACACTGCAAGGCGTATGCTTGCCAATGTTATCAATGAAGAAGCACGCAGGCATCAGTTTTTGCTCGACAGTGATAATTTATCCAAAATAGATAAGGATCAGTTTGCTTTGTTGCTTAAACGCGACATGGATACGGATACTGTCGCATACAGTCTCAGAATACTTACAGAGCTGCTTTCAAAGCATTACGGCAGAAAGGTTATTGTTATTATAGATGAGTATGATGTTCCGCTTGCTAAAGCAAATGAGCGCGGATATTACGATGAAATGCTCTGGCTATTGCGAAATTTGTTTGAAAATGTGCTTAAAACCAATGATAATCTGTTTTTCTCCGTATTAAGCGGATGCCTGCGTATCGCGAAGGAAAGCATATTTACCGGGCTGAATAATTTTAAGGTATTCTCAATTACTGACGTTGATTTTGACGAGTACTTCGGATTTAGTGACGATGAAGTAAGGAATATGCTCGCTTACTATGATCAGAACGATCATTATGATACGGTCAAAGCTTGGTATGACGGATACCGTTTCGGAAATGTAGATGTATATTGTCCGTGGGATGTCATAAATTATGTTGATGCGCACAAAAACGATCCGTCAAGAGAACCGCAGAACTACTGGCTCAATACGAGCGGCAATGACATTATCAGGCATTTTATCGATGATACGGGCAAAAACGGTCAGCTGACCAAAGCGGAGTTGGAAGCACTGGTAAACGGTGATTCTATTGAAAAGGAAATAACGCAGGAGCTTACATACAAGGAATTATATTCAAAGACGGATAATATGTGGAGTGCACTGTTTATGACCGGCTATCTGACTCAGAGAGGCAGACAGGGAAATCGTTATGAGCTGATTGTGCCTAATCGAGAGATAAGGAATATTATCACAGAACATATATTAGCTATGTTCAGGAAAAGTATCGGCAATGACGGTGAGATGATAGACAGTTTCTGTAGCGCACTTGAGAGCGGTAAAACATCTGAAGCCGAACGACTGTTTACGTTATATATGCAGAAAACGATAAGCATAAGGGATACATTTGTAAAAAAGCCGATCAAGGAAAATTTCTATCACGGTATGCTGCTTGGCATATTAAGCTATAAATCAGGCTGGTCGGTGCGCTCTAACAGAGAGTCGGGCGACGGCTTCAGTGATATTATGATCAGAATAGATGATTCATATACCGGCATTATAATTGAAGTTAAGCATACTGAAAATGATGTTGATGCCGTATGTCTTAAAGCAATCAGACAGATCAATGATAAACATTATGATGCTGAGCTTGAACAGAGCGGTATCAAACATATTTTGAAATATGGCATAGCATGCAATAAAAAAAGCTGCAGGATTATGCTTGAAGAGGCTGCCTATTAAGCGGCAAAGCTTCTCATATCTGATAATAATACACCGACTACATTACATAAAAAGCCGCATGAGCAATTGTACTCATGCGGCTTTTTGTGTAATGTATAAATATAGTATTGATTAAAACACGTCTGTTACTGCAATGACTGATAAGTATACCACACCTTCTTCTTGGCCTTGGGGATTTCATCGCGTCCGGCCGACTCATCTCTCGTCCACAATCCGAAAGCACCTCCGATCGCAAGCTGAGATGCGGCGTCAACCTGACGGCTTAAGTAAAAACCGTCGACATACGGATTGGCCTTGGCATAGCTTGCCGCATGCGCATTGATATCGGCAATACCGTTGTAATCCCATACTGCACCGTCGTTGATCTCGTTGCCGATACCCCAGTTGGATACCGTATCGGCGTAAAAGGATGCAACATCTCTCGCATAGCTTCTTACTGCCTGCTCACCCTCTGCGGTATCCGCATTGAAAGCATAATTACCGATACTTGATACAGGTGAGCTTACAGGCAGCAAGGCTTTGTTTCTTGAGTCAGCACTGTTAAGCAGTATCATGATAAGCGTTATGTTTTTGTCCCGGCATTTTCTTGCAAAGGGAGCAAGGGAATCAAGAGACTGAGCAGAGCTTAAATTGCATACCACCTGATCAACTCCGAGTGCCTGTATATCATCAAACATATCCTGCTGGGACATCAGCAGGCCCTTCTTACTTGCAGGCTGCTGATAAAATGCAAAGGAATTAACAGACAGGCTTAATATACAGCTAAAAGCAACTAAAGCTGCAGCTGCACGGTGCATACGTCAAGCGGTTTAAGTACATATTGTAATTGTTTAAAAAAATTTTTCAACTATTAAAACTTTTTTCAGAGTACATGAATCTATATAAGTGTAAGAACAAAAAAAGAAAGAGAGGCAGATAAATAAGTTAAAAAAATAATACAACAGAGTAACTGAATATTTATATTACAGTTCGGATTCAAGAAGAATATGTACGAATTTGAGTAGCAGATCTTGTTTGTTTGAAGGTAGGGAAGCCCAAATTGTGATAAGTTCACGCTGTTCTTCAGTCAAAGCAACGCTATCGGTATCATTTTCAGAAAAAAATTGAGAAATAGTAATACCGAGGGCTTCACAAATTAAAAGCAGACTGTATAAATTCGGAAGAGTCTTGCCAGAGAAGATTTTTGATATAGCAGTTTGGGATAAACCTGTCGTTTTAGACAAACGATAACGCGTCATTCTATGTTTATTGCATAAAGATTGCAGACGGTTTGTTACATATTCCTCTATTTGCAAGTAAATACTCTCCTTTAGTTTAATAATAATATTTTAAAGGAAGTATTGAACTTTACTTAGCTTAAATAAAGTTGAGTAAATACTAAATAAAAATGTAATATTTTTGTTGAAAGCAGTACGTATGAAATGTAATATGAAAAATATTAATATCAAAAAAATGTAAGGAGATTAACGATGAAAAAGGCAACATTAGCAATGGCAACTTTATTTACATTAGGACTTTTGAACTTGACAGTTTATGCCGGCCAATGGACAAGTGATGCAAAGGGATGGTGGTATGATTACGGTAACGGAACATGGCCGGCAAACACCTGGCAATGGATTGACGGTAATAACGACGGAATTGCTGAGTGCTATTATTTTGATCAATACGGTTATTGCCTCATGAATGCGACAGCACCCGACGGTTATACTGTTGATGTAAACGGAGCATGGACAGTTAACGGTACAGTTCAGGTTAAGAATGTAGAAAAATCAGATTTAAATAATACCGAAAAAACAGTAGATATGACTAATCCAAAAGCCAAACTGGAAGATATGACACCTGAACGATCAACATACGGAAAATATTCAACGTTGGATTATGAGAGAAGCGGAGAGAATTGGAAAGGATCTATTTGCTTAAATGTCGGAAATGGTGAAGTATACGGATATTATGACTACTATTTGGGCGGTAAGTATTCTAAGCTCACATTTAAAGCTGTTCCGTATGATAAAAGTTTTTCAAAGGACTCAAAGGATATCTTTATTATTTCAAATCAGGAGACAGGTGAAGAACTTTATAAGAAAAAAAATATAACAAAAGAGACGAATGTTTTTACAGGTACGGTAGATGTAACAGGTGTTAATTATTTACGCCTTTATGCAGATAATAAAGGATCAAAAGGATGGTTTGGTTATTTATACGTTAAGGATTGTTATTTGTATTAATTAATTAGATACAGTATTGGAAGTACTGAAAAATGGCGGCACAGGAAACCAAGTGTTTACTGTGCCGCAAAAATATCTGTAGGTAGTGGTGAAATTTCTGAGAAGATAATTTCAATATTGATAGCAATATTGAGTACTATCTTAGCGGAGACGGAAAAAAGACTGGAGACGCAAAATATAAGTGGTCTTTTAATTAGTAAAATAGTTTGATGTGATATGCTGATTGTAAATTAATAACTAAATTTTGAAAAATTTTTAAAACTTTAAAACTTTTATCAATGTCAGTGTATCTATATAAGTGAAAGGATATGAAATATCTATTTAATAACTTTATAGAAACATTGAAAAGGGGGATAAAGATGTTGAAAAAATTAAGAGAAAGATTCAATAATGACAGAGGATTCAGAGCTACAATATATTTAATAGCGTTGATATTGACTGTTTTCAACACATGTGTATTTCAGGCGTACAGCGAAAATGAGGATTTGTGGATAGCTATCTTTATATCCGGGATAGCAACACTATGTATTTATCAAATAGGCGGAGGCATAGCAACCTTTATATCGATAACACTTAAACTATCAGGAATAGTAAATGCAGTTTTGGCAATTATATTTTTACTCGTTCCATGGGTTGTGGCGTGGCTGCAATTTGCTTGCATGCTGATGACGGGCTTTGTATGTTTAGTTTTGGCATATATGTTTCCGATAATCGGTGTCCCGTTATTCAGATTCGTCAATGTCAGAAGACTTAACAAAACGGAAAACGGTGACGAAGTTTAATATAGAATATTCGAAAAGGGGATATTTGATATGGCCAGGTATTGTAAATATTGCGGAAAGCAGATAGATGACGGAATATGTGATTGCATATTAAGCCGTAAAGCTTTATTGGAACAAGCTGTCAAAGAATTGAAATCAGGCGACAAAAATGCTTTCCAAACAATATATAAGGAAACTAATAATGTAGCTCTTGCATATATCAAACGATACTGTGATATTCCGGGAGATTGGGAAGATATATTGCAAGATGTATATATAAAAGTATATAGGTCTATAGGACAGCTTGAAGATGCATCGAAGCTGCAGGCATGGATCAATAAGATAGCTGCTAACGAAGCAATAAGGCATAATATGAAAAAGAGACCGAAATTATTTTCTGAATTAGAGAATGATGACGGAACTTTGCCGGAATTTGAGGATGATAATGAAAATAATCATCCTGAGCTCATAGCAGACAGAAAAGCAATAGCAATGGTCGTTGATCAAATGCTTGAATTGCTTCCGGAGGATCAGAAAGATGCACTCTTGATGATATACGGCCAGAAAATAAGTATCAAAGAAATGGCGAATAATTTAGGCATTTCTGAAAATACGATTAAGTCTCGACTGTATCAGGGAAAGCAAAAGCTTATGGCTCGCAAAGCTGAATTCAGAAAACTCGGAGTAGAACTTCCGGCAGTCGGTGTTGCTGCGCTTATTGCGGTTACATTTGAGGAGAATATATCGGCTTCTGCAGCTGTAGGGACAGCAGGTATTATTACAGCGGCAAATGCTGCAGCAAATATTATAAATAAAGCTACAGTCGCGGCCGTTTCCACAGCAAAAAATGCTTCAGCGGGTGCCGTTGCGTCTTCAGCGGCAGGTTCGAGTTCAATTGCAGGCGGTGCGGCAGCAGCAGGTATGTCTATTAGCACAAAGGCTGTTATAGGCATTGTGGCAGCTTCGGTTATAGCGGGAGGCACTGTTGCGGGTAAATATTTCATAGATAATAAGAGCAATAGCAATACTGATAATGCTGTTACTGAGATTGCAGTAGAGGAAACGACGGATAGAGAGCTTGAAACAACAGAGAATATTGTTGATACCGAAGGTATCTATGAGATGGATATGGCGGCTTTGTTCGGAAAGACAGCAGATGAAATCTCAGCGTATTTCGGAGAACCGCAGGAAATCTACGGAGGTGAAGGACTTTATATAGAAGAACGGGTATATGATAATGAATATAACAAATTCACTGCCGTTTTATACGATAACGGAGATACCGACGGATTAAAACGCTGCAATTATGTACATTTTAATTCGGCACGGGATGCATTTGGCTTGAATAAAGCTACGGATATACATAATCTTATAGCGGCTATAGGAGGAAAAGTAGAAAATTTCCGCTACTGGACGCAGGAAGATGCGGAAATGGATGGGGATGATATTGACAGAGGAATGCCGGGGCAGACGGAGGTTGATATATTATCACAGCATCAAGTTTTATATAAGCTGTTTCTTGATGATCCGAATATTGTTGATCCTGACAATGGAAACACATATGTTTTTGCATATGCATATACGGGAGATTACAGCAATAATAAAGACGCTGAATTTGAACAGTATTTGAAAAAATATAATAACAATGTTGTAAATTCATCAGATGCAGACAAGTATTTTGATTTGTTGAATTCACTTACAGATAGTTATTACAGTTTTATGGACAAAGACAAATTAAAATGGAAATATGCAGATTTAGATGGAGACGGTATACAGGAATTGTTGTTTGCATGCAGTAATGTTCATGCCGCGAAGGTCGGAATATGTACAATAAAGGACGGACAGGCAATATACCTCGGAGAATACGGAAGTAACGGCATTTTAATGTATTTTCCGGGAACAGGGTATATTGACGATTCATTTTTTGGCACAGGAGGCGGCTTGGATAAGCTTGTAAAACTTGTTAACGGGCAGATAGAGGAGGTTGTTTATATATCCAGAGACGGCCAGAATATGGAGGATGGAGACAGTAAGATAGATGGTCAGCAGGCATCGCCGGAAAGTGCGAGGTTATATTTAAATCAAATATACGCAAGCGCAGGCAAGAAAGATTACTTTAATTATGATTCATCGGTATCAATATATGATATAAACGGTAAGCCTTTAAAAGATGAAAGCATATACAGATATTTATATCAATTAAACGAAAATGCAGGTTCTGATTTGGAAAAGAATCAAGAAGCAGCAAATAATTACACAGATGCAAATTTATCCGGTGAATATATATTTCCTGACAGTTCGAACAGACTTTTAACAGTGCAGGAATTATCTGGAATGTCTGACTATGAGCTCCGGTTGGCAAGAAATGAGATATTTGCAAGACATGGGTATATATTTTCAACACCTGAGATGGCAACTTATTTTGAATCAAAATCTTGGTATCATGGTTCTGTGTCGCCAAATAATTTCAATATAGACAGGGATTTGTCTCAGGTTGAAAGAGATAATATTAATCTTATAAAATCGATAGAAAGTTAATATAAAAATTAAAAACGGAGATCACCTATGAAAATCAAGTTTAACAAACCGACAGCACAAGCAGTAACAATGTTGACGGTATCGCTTATGGCCGTGATGCAGGTATATGCATCAGGCTGGCAGCATGACAGTATAGGCAGATGGTATGCAACAAATGTGGATTGCAGTAATTGGTATGCAGACGGCTGGCAGTGGATAGATGATAATAATGACGGTATAGCTGAGTGTTATTATTTCGGAACCGACGGGTATTTATATGAAAATAAAAAAACTCCGGACGGATATGATGTTAACGATAATGGAGAATGGTCTGTAAACGGAGTGATTCAAACAAAAGCTTATACAGCTGTTGGAAATCATATCGGTGCGTGGTACCCGGGAACCGGTGAAAATGCCGGTAAATGGCAGTGGCTTAATGCTGATGGCTCTTTGCTTAAAGAAGGTTGGTATTGGCTTGACGGAAATCTTGACGGTACAGCGGAATGCTATTATTTTGATGAAAACGGGTGGATGTTTGCAAACAAGCAGACACCTGACGGATATACTGTTAATGCTGATGGCGCCTGGGTTGAAAATGGTATAATTCAAACAAAATCAGTTACCAAAACTTCAGGAATAGGCAGTCGCATAGTAGGCGGCGGAACTTCATCGGGAGGCTCATCAAACGGAAGCAGCTCCGGTGGAGATGCGGGCAATAGTCCAATATCCGATAACAATGACAGCAGCTGGAAGAATTACTCAGATAATTCGGTTTCAAAAGCAGCCAATGATTTCAAAAACGGAAATAAAGGCATGATGAGCTCAGACGAATGGCAGGAAACAAAAGATGCCATTCAGGATTTTAAAGATCAGTATATTACTGATAAAATGAGTGATTTTGAAAAAGAAATTAAGATTATCGAGTGGCTTGTTGCTAACTGCAGCTATGAAACAGGTGATAATTGGGAAAGATCTACGGCATATAGTTGTATAGTGTGTGGTAAAGCACAATGCTCAGGTTATGCCGATGCATTTCTTCAGACAGCAAAACTTTGCGGATTGGATGTCAGATATATTTATAACAGTACACATGCTTGGAATCTTATCAAACTTGGTAATGATTGGTATCATGTTGATGTTACATGGGAAGATCCCATCAATCAAAATAAATATGGATTCGGTAATCTGAGAAACAAATATATTAATCTTGAGGATGAACAGATAAGAAATGTTGCGAGCCATAAAAATTGGAATCCGTCATCTATAAAAGCTAAAGGAACAAAGTACGGACCGCTTGTGGTTAAAGAATATCTTGAATCAGGCAATATAGATACGTCGGTAGGCGAAAAATACAGGGACAGTATAGATAATATTTATAATTCTGTTTCTCAGGATGAAAACAGTATTTTAATTTCATATACAGATGTAAATGATACTGCAAATAAGATAGTTCAGTATCTTAGTAAGCGTATAGAAGAACGTCGATATGATTATCGTATCCTGATTAAGTTCGGAAACAAATTTAAATCAAATGTAATAGGTGATTACACAAAGCTCAGAGATGCTAAAACTCAGATAACAGATATAGTCAATCAAGAGATAAACAATAAATACAGCTCAATATTAAATAGTCCGGTAAGAATATTTTTAAGTATAGAAAACGGATATGAAAATGAATATTACTGTACAACGGAAAAGAAGAATATTTATTATAAACAAGGTAATGGGTTGAAAGTACCGTATACAGTACATTTTATATGTGAAAGATCTGAAATTGCATCATATTCCGGAAACGGAGAACTTAATGAGTGTACAGTTGTTGATTTGCCTGAAAATTATGTATATCTGAACGAGGATAAATATGAACTTGTTCAGGGCAATGGAAGCTGTTCAAGACATCAGGCAAAAGACATTGCAATTTATATAAAGAGCAGGACAGAGCTTGAAATTAATGTGCCTGTACATATAAAAATGCAGAAACAAAATTCAGATGATGCAAGGAGTGAAGAATCTAATAAGATTGAGATGTCAGAAAATGAAAGTGATTCGTAAAATAGTTTTGGATCGATAATGCAAAATTGCAGTTGGGGCTGTCGCACTAAGCGACAGCCCCAACTCATTTAAACCGCAATATGTGCTGCGATGGATTTCTCAAGAGCGTCCTCGATATAATGATTCATTGATATACTGTGTTCTTCTGCGTAAATGAATATTTTTTGATGAAGCTCAGGAGATATACTTTTAATATCAAATCAGCGGATCCTTATCATTTTATTGAATTTATCCCTGGCCTTTGCGACTTCACTTATATGGGACGCTACGGTCTGGCAGCAGCCGCCGACAGCCTTTGCTCCGTGCTGCATCCAGCTTAAGGAATATTGTCCGAAGGAGATACCGTCGGCATTGCCATGCCAGGTCTTTGTGACAGGATCATAGCTTTCACCGCTGTTTGGATATACTGCGATAGGGATATCGCATGCTGAATGCAGCTCATCTATAAGCTCGCTTATAAACTTAGGTGCGGTACAGTTTACTCCTATCATCTTAAGATGAGGATGTCCGTCCTTAAGCTCTGCGGCACAGTCACGTATGAGATCTCCTTCATTTATATGCTTACCGTCAAGGCATGAGAAGCTTACCCAATAGTCTGTATCCAGGCTTTCGGCTATTTCCGAGACGATGCGGACCTCACGCATGGACGGCTGAGTCTCGATAAGCAGCATGTCGCAACCGGCATCACGCAGAAGCTCCATACGCCTATAGTGGAAGTCCTTAAGCTCTTCATCTGTAATAGTGTACCGGCCTCTGTATTCGGAGCCGTCGGCAAGATAAGCGCCGTAAGGGCCTACGGCAGCGAGGCACAGAGGATATGAACGCTTTGAAGCATCAGCTTCATTTGTCCACCATTCATCCCTTGCTTCAAGAAAGATATCAACAGAACGTGTAATGAGTGCTTCAGCCTCAGAGAGACTATAGCCTGCATTCATAAGCCCGGGTATGCTTGCCTGATAGCTGCATGTAATGCCGCAGTCGGCTCCTGCCCTGAAATAATCCATATGTACACGTTTTATAAGCTCGGGAGCATCGTTAAGAGCTGCGGCTGTCCAAAGCTTATTGTTAAGATCGCAGCCCAGAGCTTCCAGTGCAGTGCTCATTGAGCCGTCTATTACCATTATCTTATTTTTATCAAGAATGTCATTAAGGGAAGCTTGTAAATTGCTGTTCATGGTTTTGTTCCTCATTATAGATTACATATATTAAGCGCTTTAATTGCATAGCTTAAACATTATGCCTGATAAAATGATTATATCCATCGATCAATTTGCGCTTTCTTCATTTTCGGCAGCACAATCAAAGCTTACATAAGGCGGATTTTCGCCGCGTTCCCTGGCGGGGAGATATCTCTGCCAGAAATCATCAAACAGACGGAAGATCTCTTTATGCTTGGCAACGATAAAGAAGATGGTGATAAATACATACATAGCGGACAAAATATCGGTAAATGCCCACAGTGCTTCAGCCTCAATATTATAGAAGATGACGCAAGGAAGCATGTAGTAGATCATGTATACCGGAATAAGCATCTTGTTGAGCTTGGTATCTCCGAATACATAATTGACGGATTTCTCACAGGTATAATACATGCCGATTATGGTAGTCCATGCGAATATAGTTATGGCTATGGCTGTAAAATTTCCCCCGATATTACCGTAAGCATTGCGGAAGGCAATGGTTGTAAGAGCACCCGAGGTTGCATCACTTGAGATATAAGAGCCTGTGATTATGATGCTGAAGGCTGTAATAGAGCATACTACCATGGTGTCTAAGAATACCTCACCCCAGCCCCAGAGTGACTGACGCACAGGATGGTCGGTCTTTGCGCAGGCGTGCGCGATCATTCCGTAGCCGGTACCGGCATCATTGGAGTATATGCCGCGGGCAATACCGTATTGGAGTGCATCTCTTACAGTTGCTCCGGCAAAACCGCCTACCGCTGCCGTAGGTGAGAAGGCACTCTTGATTATGAGCATGATGACCTCAGGTACATGCTGTATATTGACTATGACTATTCCGAGTCCGGCTATAACATAGAGTACTGACATGATAGGAACAGCCTTGGACATAACCGCCGATATACGTTTAAGGCCACCCCATATAGTGACAAAACAGGTTGCACCGAGTACAAGTGCGGTGACAAGCGGGCTGAGTCCGAAGCTCTCCTCAAGTGAGCTTGTTACGGCCTCCGTCTGTACACAGCAGGTCCACGGACCGAAGACGAAGCAGAATACGGCAAGAACTATTGCGCCCTTTTTCCAGCCGAAGGCATTCTTCATTACGAAGGAACGGTCACAGACATATTCATCCATGGACTTTTTGTAATGCTCTCTGTAACGCTGACCTATGATGATCTCGCAGGCCTTGGTAGACATTCCGAAAAATGCCGATACCCACATCCAGAGCAGAGCACCCGGGCCTCCGCTTACTATAGCTGTAGCCACGCCGCTTATGTTGCCGGTTCCTATGGTGTTGGCAAGAGCCGTACATGCAGCCTGAAAGCCGGAGACGGTTCCGTCACCCTCGCCCTTTTGGAACATTGTTTTGTAGGTGTTTTTGAAATTGAAGCCTATCTTGCGCTGGTATCTGAAACCAAAGCGGACAGACAAAAGTATTCCTGTGCACAGGATAAGGATGATAGTGGGAGTACCCCAGACAATATCATCGATGCGGTAGAGAAAATCAGTCAGTTTTTCCATAGATATATGATCCCCTTCAAAGTTGTAAATGTAGATGTCTCTTATAATAGCATTTCGCAGCTACACTTTAAAGTACTAAACTGTATCTGAATAATATGTTTTTTCTATCTTTGTTATTAAAAACTATTAATGACGTATGCAGATCAAAGTCGTCAGAGTCCTGATAAAGTTCAATAAAATAAACTGTCAGAGATTGTATAATGCTCACAAAAAAGCATTTAAGTTCCTTTTCTCCTTGCATTGTCAAATGTATAACATTATTATTCATTTGTAACAATTTAATAGATGGTGGCATATATCGTCTGTTGCAGTCAGACGATATGAGGCTCATAAACGAAGTAAGCTGAAGTGGGGTGCTTGGCTGCATGGTTTATGAGGCATGTCGTTCATTAGTTGAGTAGAGTAGGATTCTGTGCGTCAAGTTACGGGGGATGGGAAGTTGTCCCCGGCCGAAAGAACCTAAAGTTAAGGTTCTGCGATACAGTTTCCGCGTCCGCTGCCGACAAGGGATGAAACGGGGAATCTCCTTTGTGGCAACACGAAAGGAGTTTTTTTATGTCACAGTCAAAAAAAGTAGCAGTTTTAGGCATGTTGTCCGCAATGTGCGCAGTCCTTGGTTATATCTCCATTGACTTCGCCAATCTGAGATTTACCTTTGTAAGCTTTCCTGTTTATATAGGCGCATTTTTATGCGGAGGCGTTGAAGGCCTGCTTATCGGCTTTGTCGGAAACTTTATCTATCAGCTCTTAAAGTTCGGAGTTACCGCAACTACGGTGCTCTGGATAATTCCGTATGCGGCAGCAGGTTTTGTGGCAGGTCGTTATGCGATGTCCAAGAATTTCAAGCTGACAGGCAAGCAGACTTTGTTTATACTTATTGTCTGTGAGGTAATGATATCTGTTCTCAATACGATATCCTTCTTCATTGATGCCAAGATATACGGCTACTACAATCCTGTAACCATGTTCGGTGCTATACCGATGAGATTTGTTAATACATTTATCAGAGCGTTCATCTACTACGCTGTTATTCCTACAGTTATGCAGGCTGTAAGACGAGTGATGAAGGGCTCGATAAGAGAGAATGCTTGATTAATTATGAAGAACAGCCTTGATGCATATCAGACCTTTTATCAGGTAGCACGTTACCACGGTTTTACACAAGCCGCAGCAGCAACACACACCAGTCAGCCTAATCTGACCAGAACGATCAAAAATCTTGAAAATGAGCTGGGATGCACCTTGTTTGTGCGCAGTAAAAAGGGAGTAAAGCTTACTCCGGAGGGAGAAAAGCTGTATGTCCATGCAGCTGCCGCCATCGAACATCTGGAGGCTGCGGAAGCAGAGATAGCGGCAGACAGAGGACTTGAGGCCGGATATGTCAATATAGCGGCAACGGAGGTTGCATTGCACTGTTCGCTGCTTCCCGTCATAAGCAAGTTCAGACAGCGTTATCCGGGAGCACATGTACGAGTTATTAACAGTAATACCCCTCAGGCAGTTGAAACCTTAAGAGACGGGCTTGCGGATCTGGCGCTTGTTACTACTCCGCTGGAGGAGAACCGTGCGATAGTATCAAAGGAGCTCAGACAGATGCAGGAGGTTCCGGTGTGCAGCATGGCGTTTGCCGATAAGCTGCGCGGCAAGGTCACTCTCGAGGAGATAGCCGGATATCCGATAATAGGACTCGGTGCACATACGGGCTCATTTGAGTTTTTTGCAAATGTTTTTGCGGCGAACGGTATTGAATTTAAGCCCGAGATAGAAGCATCGACGGCAGATCAGATACTGCCTATGATAAAGGGAGATTTGGGAATAGGCTTTATACCCATAGATTTCCTGGCTTCGGAAAATGAAAACAGTTCTCTTATGGTGATTGATATAGATAAGCCTATACCGGCAAGGTCCGTATGTATGCTTAAGAGACGTCATGATACCTTAAGTCTTGCAGCAAAGACACTTGAAGAAATGATACTGGATACTGTTGAAAGTGCGTGAGAAATCACGCACTTTCAAACTTTAATGCTTGAATGCATTTTATTTAATATGCTACCATTATTTTTTAGTTTGCAGCAGTTATGTCCTTCGATCCGTGAGAATTCCTTGAATTTCATGGGGGGGAGATGATCACCGAGGAAAGGTAATAAGTGACAAATACCGGTATCGAGATAAAGGAAAATATTGAAAATAAGGCATATCCATAGAGCTTACGGAGTCATTTGCAATAGAAACAAGCAGTAAGGAATGAAGGAAAAGAGTATAAGAGAAAAAATAAGAATAATTCATAGGGCGTATCCGGTCATAGCTTTAACCGTCATACTTGTTTTTTTGCTTTGCGCCTGCATTATATACCTATGTGGATGGAAGAATGACAACTTTTATGCGGCAAGAGATGAGCTGGTCTCACTAAATGACGGATGGACTGTTTCGGACAGCTACGGCAGAGTTATAGCAAATGATGTCAGCTTGCCGTTATCTCAGGATATAGAAGGATCGAGCATAAGTATTTCAAGGAAACTGCCGGAAGGCGGAGACAAAATATCGGCACTGCTGTTTGACAATAACAGACAGCGCATGTCGGTATATATTGATAAGGATGAGATATACTCGGTCAACCGGGGCGGTATATATAAACTGCTTGCGGTAACAGGGACAAATCTGGTCAGACTGAAGAAATATGATGACGGAGCCATACTGAGTATTACCGTATATGAGCCTGATAATGCACACTGTAATATAGCTCCGATAAAGGGCGGAAGTATAAGTGCCGCTAAGATATATATATCAGATCGTGAAATCTGGACATTTGTCAATATATTGATAATGCTGATAGTTGTTATAGTACTTGTGCTTTCTTTTATCTGCATGCGATTAAAGGCTTTGAAGGACGGCAAGGTACCTACACTGCTTATATTCGTAAGTCTGACTGTGGTATGGGCTTTCGGAGATTCATCCTTTTATACACTGACCCCCTTAAATATAGAGACTGCAGCACTCATATCGTGTGCTGTTTTTCCGTTTATTACTATGAGTATGATTGCATATACAATGAGTATGTGTAACGGAAGCTACAGATATCTGCGCATGCTTCTGCTCGTTAATTGCGGGATAATTCTGCTGCGCATGCTGCTTGCAATCGGCGGAGTCGCAAAGTTCAATACAACTTTATGGATGGAACATCTGTATATACTGATTAGTATGATGCTGTGCATAAAATGCTCGCACAGAGAATATAAGGAACATCCCGATAAATATACGGCAAGCTTATTTGCCGGACTTGTCATCGTTTTTATTATGGCG
>JAUNWP010000097.1 GCA_030540255.1 Eubacteriales bacterium
ATTTATTTCTGTATGATCATGCCTTCTCTGTATGCATAGAGCAGGAGCTTGAGATCATTTATCTGCTTACGCATCTCTATACCGTTGTCGGTATCGGAATTATAGAGTCTCTTGGTTGCTCCCTCCTTGGCAACAGTTGTGGAATGAATGTCTATCTCATCCACTATAGCCTTTTCCTTGGAAACGAAAGGCTCATGAGAAGCCAGGATAAATCCGAGCGAATTAAGTATCAGACTGTAGCCTGCTATACCGGTCTCCTTCTGATATGCCTTGGAGAAGCCTCCGTCTATAATGAAGGCTCTGCCTGCTGCGTGAACCGGATCCGACCCTGCCTTAACCGGCATATGTCCGTTAATGATATGTCCGTTTTCTCTGTCGAGTCCGAACTCCTCAAGTATATCCTCTACTACTCCGACATTATCCATCAATCTGTAATACGGATTCTTTTCTTCCTTCCAGGTCTCCTTATCATTGATAAACAGTCTCTCAAAGGTCGTGATCTTCTTCTTTCCAAATAGCGGTGACTTGTATCCGCACCACAGATACCAGAAGAAATCAATATCTCTGTTGCCATTTACATTGTGATGCTTAGAGGCAACATAGCCCCTGCGGACTACCTGCTCGGCGTAATCAAACCACTCCTTACCCTTCTTCGGTCCCTCTGCGGTCATTATAGGCATGAAGGAACCGTTGCTGTTAAGCGGCATGCATCCGTGGAACAAAAGATTGCCGTTGTACTTTCTGTACATACTGCCCTTCGAGAACAGGAAGCTTACATGCGTCTGCAGATTCTTACTCTCAAGGAATTCCTCCTGAAGCTGATCCATAACCGCCTGCTCATCAGAACTGAGCTTATAAGGATCTGCCGGATCTATAGTCGGGAAATTGCAGTCATTCATCTCATACTCGACCCCGTCGATCATAACAGTCTTCTTATCGAAGTCGATATTATGTAAATGTCTCATGCTGTCCATCTCATAATGCGGATGAGACTTTATCATCTGACCCTCAAGCTTGAACTGAATGATTGCAATAGCCTTACATATCTTGGCAAGAGCATCATAGTCTGTAGAGCTCATGGTATTTTCCGCAGCTACTCTCGGTGTAAAATGCTCACACGGATCGTCTGCATAAGCCTGCAGAGCAAAGGTCAGCAAGGTTCGCAAACTTATTCCGTAACCAATCTCAAGTGTATGCAGATTATCGTATCTTGTGCAGATACGGATAACATTTGCAATACAAGGCATATTACCGCAGGCTGCACCCATCCAGAGTATGTCATGGTTTCCCCACTGTATATCTATACTGTGGTAATCCATAAGCATATCCAGCACCTGATCGGCACTCGGACCTCTGTCAAAGATATCTCCGAGTACATGCAATCTGTATACACTTATACGTGTAATAAGATCACACATCTTGATAATAAAATCATCCGCAACACCTGTCTCGATGATGGTCTGAATGATCTTATCCTTATATTCACCCTTTGCCTGGGCAACCGTATCTCCGAACAGAAGTTCCTCTATAATGTAGCTGAATTCCTTAGGTATCTGCTTTCTGACATAGGAGCGGGTATACTTGACCGTAGCAACACTTAAGAGAGTGATAAGTCTGTGCAGCGTCTTTTTATAGAAGCTGTCCATATCACTCTCATGCTTCTTGATATAATCAAGCTTCTCCTCCGGATAATAGATAAGAGTCGCAAGGGTGCTCCTCTCCTCCGGACTTACATATCCGCCGAAGGTATGATCTATCTTGTTCTTGATGACACCCGAGGCATTCCTCAGTATATGCGAAAAAGCAAGATATTCTCCGTGAATATCACTCACAAAATGCTCTGTTCCCTTTGGAAGATTAAGTATAGCCTCAAGGTTTATTATCTCTGTCGAGGCCTCCTGAATATTCTTATAGGTCTTGCTCAAAAGCTTGAGATATTCAAACTTCTGCTCATCGATCTTCACGGAATCCGCTGCCATAATTATTATTCCTCCCTGCTCTCCAGATACTGGATAAGCTGCTGTGCCGCTCTGCCGGAGAAACCTCCGTGACATATCTCCCAGGTATTGGCAATACGTCTTAATTCCTCGTCATCCATAGTGATGCCGTTTTTCTCTGCAAGAGCACGCACGATCTCATGATATTCCTTTGGTGTCGGTGCATTGTAATTAATTGATACACCGAATCTGGCGGCAAGTGAAGTCTTCTCCTCGATGGTATCGGATCTGTGAATGTCGCCCTTATGCTCCATATCATCACGATCCTTCCATGTCTCCTTGACAAGATGGCGTCTGTTGGAGGTCGCATAGATAAGAATATTCTCCGGTCTTGTCTCTACGCCGCCCTCAATGACTGCCTTAAGGAACTTATATTCGACTTCATTTTCCTCGAATGAGAGATCATCAATAAAAATGATGAAGCGGTAGTTGCGGTTCTTGACGGCGCTTATTACAGCCGACAGATCGCAGAACTGATGCTTATATATCTCTATCATCCTGAGTCCGCTGTCAAAGTACTCATTGATAAGAGCTTTGACACTGGTAGACTTACCTGTGCCCGCATCACCGTAGAGCAACACATTATTAGCCTTTTTACCCTTAAGGAAGGCTATAGTGTTGTCCCTCAGCTCCTTCTTCTGCTGCTCATAGCCCAGGAGATCGTCAAGCATTACATTATCGACATTACTGATAGGCAGGAACTTAAGTCCCTTGCTGTTGTCATCGGAAATGCGAAAAGCTCTGCTCATGGCAAAGAGACCGTAACCGTATCTCTTATAATAATCGGTCACAATATCGAATATCTCCTGTGCCGAGGCTGCATCCGCAAGCTTTGCCCGAAGCTCTGCAACCTGAGTACTTATATCATGATTATACAATCTTTTTCGTTTTGGGATAGCCCTATAATTGCAAATTACAGAAAAGCAGTCGATTCCGAGGCGTTTTTCAAGCTCCGAAAAGTCATAATGCATGAGTTTTCGGAATACTTCAAAATCTCCTAATGCAAATAAATTGACTGATCCGTCCGTGCTGCCTACTCTCTCACATGTTTTTGTAAATGAATTCTCATTGGTCATGAGTATATATGTGAGATAGCTCTGCCAGAGATTTGTGTCAAATCCACAGTCGGTAGAGAGGTCAAGTATACGCTTGACCTCATGATAACTTCTCTTTATAAGTTCATCCTTATCTGATGTAGGATTCTCGGACTCTTTGATTATCTGTGCGACATTTTCAAGTATGCTGTTCTCTCCCAATTCTCCGAAGAGCAGCAGCTTTGATATTTCTCTGTACATCAGCTTAATACCGCTCCCTTATCGGCAGACATTACATATCTTGCATAACGTGCAAGATAACCGGTCTTTATCCTCGGCTCAGGGCATACCCACTTTGTCTTACGTTC
>JAUNWP010000098.1 GCA_030540255.1 Eubacteriales bacterium
TAACCATAGGTTTTTCTTCTTCATAACCATTGGTTTTTGTAGGTCTTCCACCTTTTGAGCCTGATGTTGCCTTTCTTGTATTTGCCTCTATCTGAGGCTTTGCCATCTCGTAAATAGCCCTTGCAATATCATCATCAGGTGAAACATCCTCTTCTTCGAGACCTAATGTGAGAATTGATAATAACGCCTGAAGCTTCTGGGAATCAGTCGGAAGCAGCATTATCCCTTTTAAAAAGCTTGCGTAAAATATCATACTTTCTCTTGCCATTGCTCATTCTCCTTCATACTTCCTCAATCTCCACTTCTATCCTTGGATTCTTACGGTCGAGCTTAAATGTATCCGTGAACCCTACTATCTCCTTCGGGCTGTCATCAGGGAGTATCCTTCGCTTAACAAGCGCGTCCTGTATGACCTTGTGTCCAAACCCCGCCACATTATCCAGGTCTCGCTTACTGTTGGCCTCGTACCATGTGTAATGCAGTATTACAGGCGGCTTGACCTTCATCTTCGGTATAAGCCACTCAACTTCCGCCTGATGCCTTCCCTTGAATGCTGCGCCCTTGTATCTGTTCTGCCTCTCTGCCTCTATAAAGTCATTGAGAGTCGGCAGTCTGCCCTTCAGGATAAATTTAACCTTCATACTGTTTCCTTATCACGAGACTGTATCCTCTCTCGCCAAACCGACGAAGCAGCTCCTCGCCTCTTTTCATGGCATCCTCAAACGGCAGACAAGCCATCTTAGACATTGTCTCGCCGTCCGTCAGGTACACACTATATAGATCCATATAGACTCCTTAATTAAACGGCAGGCCTTCATCCTCTACTCCTTCCGGAATTGACATGAAGCCCTCATTCATCTGTGCTGCTGCCGGCTGAGATGTAGTCTGAGCTGTATTGCTCTTACTCTCTGCAAACTCCATCTCCTCAATAACCACATCCGTCGTATACACCTTTTGACCGTCCTTATTGGTGTATGATCCGGTCTGTATCCTTCCAACGGTTGAGATCTTCGTACCCTGATGCAGGTACTTTTCCGCAAACTCCGCAGTCTTGGCGAAGCATAGGCAGCTTATGAAGTCTGCTTCCTGCCTTCCGTCCTTTGTTGCCCTGCGGTTTACTGCCAGCGTGAACCTGCCAATACACATGCCGTCATTGGTAAACCTTATGTCGGGATCTCTTGTGAGTCTTCCCATCAACATGACCTTGTTCATGCTCTCCTCCTCCAAATAATTTCTACCGAATATCCTCATATACTCCTCATGAGTATGAGTTTTCTCAAAATACTGCTGCCCCAGTCTCCTATATTTCAGCTCCAGTTCCTTATCATGGAAATGCAGCTTCTCGTGGCAGCTAAAACATAATCTGACTTTGAGTCCGTACTTCTCACTGTTCTTCCGGTTAATGCCGAAGATGCAGTGATGTGTATGCTCTCCCCGTCCTCCGCATTCAATGCAGACATCTTTGTCAAAAGGCATTATTGATTTCATCTAAAAAAGCCGACAGAGAATAAATTTAACGACAAGTCAGAGGGTTCCCTCTCTTTCTTTTTTTTAATTTATTTAGGCTCTACTCTGCCGGCTGAGCCTATGTGCTCCGGAAGCCCTGACACTTCCGGGTCCGCCTTAACGGATGAGCACTCTTATGAGATAACCAAGATATTGTCAAAACTCTTAAGCTCTTCTTCAAGGTACGCAGCTATGTTGTGCATAGCTTCGTGCTTCCACGCTCCACCATTTGCATATAACTCCTTTCTGATATTGATTTCGTAATGATTAAATATTCCCTTACGGGATCGGCAGGATATGTTGTTGATCTATTTACTGGAGGTAACTTTTTTTTATTTGAAAGGGGATATCCTGCCGACAGCCCCGAGCGGATTCGAACCGCTGATCATGGAGTCAAAGTCCATTGCCTTACACCCTTGGCTACGGGGCTATGAGTGTGTTACAGCCTTCCTTACAGAGCTGCTGCCAGCTCTATATTGGTCTTCATCTCATCATCCCCCACACAGCCCACGCCATAGGTACCGTCACATACACAAGCACCGCAGTCATGATCATTGTTGCTGCTCTGACTGCTGCCATGATAATGCCGTCAAGATCCACACGCTTCTTCTTACGGCTCCTGACCTTCATGCTCTCCATATATTGCAATCCTTCCGGAGTAGTGCAGTTGATCCATATTGTTTTCATTTCTTCCTCCTGTCCTTTATCGCATTCCTGAGACGCACCAGCTCAAGCCCTGTCTCAGTCAGATCGGGATCCTCAGACCTGAGTTTTTCTCGGTTAAGTCTCTGGTGCTCTCTTCTTGAGATAAGCAAAAGATTGTCTATGCTACAGTTAAGCTTGTTACTATCTTTGAAAATGACTATCATTCCCTCAGGTATCGGCCCGTTATGCTCCTCCCACACTAATCTTTGCAATAGCTTCCAGCGATCCCGCATCGGTCCCGTCATAGATACCTTGATGAGCTTATAGCCCTCCTTATTCACTTTCACAGTTCCGAGCGGCATCTCGTTGACAGCATGATTGCCCTTCCTGAACCATGAAGCACTCATTTTCTTCTTTGCTTCCTTGGCTCGTTCCTCTCCGATAAACTCCTCAAGCTTCTTCCCCTTGTTCGCCGGAGTATTACCTTTCTGAAACCATCCGGTAAGCCCTGAGTTGATATGATAGCGATTTCTGAAGCTCTTCATCTTCTCCAGAGTAAACTCTGTGCCGAATTTCTTATTGACCATCTCGGCCATTTCCGCAGACCCCACGCCCAAAGAGTTATCCCGGATGAATTCAAACATGCCCTGTGGATATCTCGTCTGGTACTTCCAGAAATCTTTCATCCAGTGCTTCCTGCCGGTCCTGTAACCGTGATTATTGCGGAATGCCTTAACAGATGTTTCTGTAAATGAAGTACCAAGCTCTTTATTGCAGGCTTCGGCAAGCTCGCTGTCTCTAAGCTTCGGAGCCCATTCCTTGATGAAGTCATGCACTTCCGGGGGATACCTGTATATCATCCCTTGAACTCCAGCATTTCCGGTATACGGCCTGTCTCCCCTGTTCCGTACTCCGCCATGTGCTTCATAGTCTTAAATGCAAGCTCTCCGTTCTCTATGATCCTCCCCGCTACCTTGCCCATGCTCTCAGCCCTGCGGATCTCCTTCTCAAGCTGTTCATCTGTGAGATCATCATCGTTCAGGCGCTCCAATGCCTCAAACAGATGATTGTTCAGATCACTCAATGTATTCTTCATGCTCATATATCCAGCTCCCTTCCTATAAATGCCTCCAGCTTAGTTCTGTATATCTCAAAGCGGTCCTGTGTACGCCCGCTCTGCTTCTTGCTTATGTACAGGCCTATCGGGTAAATGCCTCGTCTCATGCG
>JAUNWP010000028.1:0-21703 GCA_030540255.1 Eubacteriales bacterium
AGCAGCGGGTGATGGGAATCGAACCCACGTGTACAGCTTGGAAGGCTGTCATTCTACCATTGAACTACACCCGCAATGCTTAATGCTCAGTTATAATATCATCCCCATATTTAAATGTCAACACTTTTTTTAAGAGTTTACAAAAAAAGAGATTTACCATATATTTAGGATTGTTGTTGATCCTATGTAATTAACATAGGAAGAAGTGAAAGTTACCCTCGATATATTTAGGATCATATAGATCCTATGGAGGAAGTATGTCAAAGAAAGCGCTTATAGCCATGAGCGGCGGTGTAGACTCTTCGGTTGCCGCATTGCTGATGAAAGAAAAGGGATACGATTGTGTAGGCTGTACCATGCGGCTCTACGGAAACGAGGATGCAGGTATTCCCAAGGGCCATACCTGCTGCTCCCTCGATGATGTTGAGGATGCAAGAGCTGTCGCCTACAGGCTCGATATGCCTTATTATGTATTTAATTTCTCAGATGACTTTAATGAAAAGATCATAGATAAATTTATCCGCAGTTACGAGGCAGGCATCACACCTAATCCCTGCATAGACTGCAACAGATATATGAAGTTCGACAAGCTGTTTGATCGTGCCAAGGTACTTGACTGTGATTATGTCGTAACAGGTCATTATGCAAGGATAGAGGAAACTCCCGACGGCAGATTCCTGCTTAAGAAGGCACTTGACCAAAGCAAGGATCAAAGCTATGTCCTCTACTCCATGACTCAGGAACAGCTTAAGGCTACACAATTTCCGCTCGGCGGATACATAAAGTCTGAAGTACGTGAGATCGCGGATGCCAATGGTTTTGTAAATGCCTCCAAACCGGACAGTCAGGATATCTGCTTTGTACCTGACGGTGACTATGCCAAGGTCATAGAGCTACGCAGCGGGCACAGTTATCCTGAGGGAAATTATATAGACAGAACGGGACACATACTCGGTACTCACAAGGGTCTTATCCACTACACTATAGGTCAGCGTAAGGGACTTGGTATTGCCTTCGGCAAGCCAACCTTCGTTGTAGACTTAAAGCCCGATACAAATGAGGTCGTACTCGGAGGTAATGAGGAACTCTTCGGCACAGAGCTTGATGTGAGCGATTTTAACTGGATATCCGGAAATGCCCCAACCGACAGTTTCCGCTGCAAAGCAAAGATACGCTATCGTCAGAGCGAACAGCCTGCTCTTGCCTCAGTGCTGCCAAACGGTGATGTTCACATAAGCTTTGACGAGCCCCAGCGTGCTATAACTCCGGGGCAGGCTGCCGTACTCTATGACGGAGATACCGTAATAGGCGGCGGCGTCATACGGCGAAGCTGACAAAGTATGCCAGTACTGTATCAACGAGGCAGCTGCGGCTGCCCCGCTGTTTTTATATTAAAACAAAATGTACATAAGCTGTACCTATTCGGAGCTTGACTATAGGTAGCAACGAAAGTATTATTAGCGTAATTTGTTACAAAGCAACAATTTTGAAGGGTGTTTATTATGAAGTATTTACAGCAATTACTTATTATAACGTTTATCGCTTTTATCGGCGAAACGCTTAATCACTTTATCCCGCTTCCGATTCCCGGAAGCATCTACGGACTGGTATTGATGTTCCTTGCTCTTGATCTCAAGATCATACATATAGACCAGGTTAATGTGACAGGTAAGTTTCTCCTTGAAATAATGCCTGTACTCTTTATCCCGCCTGCTGCCAATTTTGTCGGTTCCTGGGATGCTGCAAAGGCAGTACTTGTTCCGGGTACACTCATCTCATGTATTACCACAGTCATAGGCATGGTAGTTGTCGGTCTTGTGACTCAGGCTGTTATAAGGCATGAAGACAAGAATAAAAAGGAGGCGGAATAATGAGTTCCATTGAAGTAATGATCAATAATTATCTCGGCAACTCAACTTATTTTGCCATAGTAATGTCGCTTGCCTACTATATGCTCGGTATTGCACTCAAGAAGAAATTCAAGCTTGCCATATTCAGTCCGCTTATAGTTGCCTCGGTGCTCACCATTGCAACCATAGTTGTCTTCCATATAGACATGGAGGTGTATAACTCGGCAGGAAACTATATAAGCTTCATGCTTACGGCAGCCACCGTATGCTATGGTATTTTACTATATGAAGAGTTAAATGTATTAAAGACTCATTTTAAGGCTATCATGATCGGCATATTTGTGGGTATTGCGATAACCATGTGCAGCATACTTGCACTCAGTATATTGTTTAAGCTTCCTCATGATCAGTATGTGTCATTACTGCCTAAGAATATCACCACAGCCATAGGACTCAGTGTATCCGAGGCTAACGGTGGTGTTCCGTCCATTACTATCGTATGGATACTTATAACCGGTAATCTCGGCAACGCCATAGCAGAGCCTGTTATTAAGTTCTTCAAGATTGATGACCCTGTTGCACGAGGTGTTGCCATAGGAAGCTCATCCCATGCTGTAGGTACCGCCAAGGCTCTCGAGATCGGAGAGATCGAAGGCGCCATCAGCGGACTCTCACTGGCTGTAACAGGATTGCTCTCCGTAGTTGTAGCTGCTGTCTTCGCCCAGCTGTACTAAACTTTGCCTCTGAATTCTTTTATACCTAACCGACTATAATTATTCATGATTATAGCCGGTTATTTTTTGAGCCTAAATGTTAAATCTATGTTATCAAAATGTGAAGCCATATAATTTTTGTTTATTCCGTCTGCTTTTATGATATTATGCACATTAATGTTTGGTTGTTTTATTGCATTTTGTCCAATTGTACTAAGATTGTTTGATAAAATTTTGTCAGATTATCAAGTGTATAAATTCTTGTCGATTTATTCAATTATTGATAATATATTAACGGTCTTTCGGCATGACTTTTTTGCCGAAATAAAGGAGAAAGGTAGTATAAATATATGGTAGGTTCACTTGACGGTACCAGGATGCTCATTGCCCTTATAATCGGCATAGTTATTCTTGTATTTCTGGTACTTAAGACAAAGGTTCACGCATTCCTTGCAATGCTCATCGCTGCTCTGCTTATCGGTGTCATCGGAGGTTTCCCGGTAGTTAATACCGATTTTGACGGAGTAACACTTAATCTCGTAACTTCTATTAAGAACGGTTTCGGCAACACTCTCGGCAGTGTCGGCATCATCATCGGTCTCGGTGTTATGATGGGTCAGATATTTGAGGCCAGCGGTGCAGCCAAGACTATGGCTCACACCTTCATCAAGATCTTCGGTAAGGGTCGTGAAGAAATCGCTTTGGCATTTACAGGCTTCCTCGTATCTATCCCGGTTTTCTGTGATTCCGGCTTCGTCGTACTCAGCCCTATTGCCAAGTCACTTTCAAAAGCAACCAAGAAGTCCTTTATTGGTCTCGGTGTTGCACTTGCATCAGGTCTTGTTATCACTCACAGCCTTGTTCCTCCTACTCCGGGTCCGCTCGGTGTCTGCGGTATCTTCGGTATCGATGTAGGAGCATTCCTGATGTTTACATTGGTGCTTGCTATCCCAATGGCAATCTGCTGCATACTCTACTCTAAGTTTCTTGCCAAGAAGTATTATCGTATTCCTGATGATAACGGAAATATCGTAGAGATGCCTTATCAGGAGCCTGACTACAGCGGAGATCTTAAGGCAGCCGATGAGGTACTTCCAAGCGCAGCTGCTTCATTCGCACCGCTTTTTGTACCGATCATCCTTATCCTTCTTGATACTATTACAAATGCAGTAGGACTCACAGGTCCGGCTCGTACAGCTATAAGCTTTATCGGTCAGCCTATCGTAGCTCTTATCATCGGAACATTGCTTGCAATCTACATGCTTGCAGCATCAAGACCGAGAGATGAAGTCATCGCTACTATGGAGCAGGGTATGGCTTCCGCGGGTATCATCCTCCTTCTTACCGGAGGCGGCGGAGCTCTCGGTAAGGTTATCGCAGACTCAGGTCTCGGAAACTACCTTGCAAACGCTCTTGCAAATGCAGGTATTCCGCTTGTTGTTCTTCCGCTCTTCATCTCGACCCTCATGCGTTTCGTACAGGGTTCGGGTACAGTTGCCATGACAACAGCTGCTTCGATCTCAGCGCCTATCATCCTTGCATCCGGCACGACCAATCCTGTCGTTGCTGCCATCGCATGCTGTGTAGGTTCACTCTTCTTCGGTTACTTTAACGACTCTTATTTCTGGGTAGTTAACCGTACCATGGGTGTTACTGAGGCTAAGGATCAGATCCGTATCTGGTCATTCACTTCAACTATTGCATGGGCTGTAGGCGTAGTCGAGGTCATCGTACTCGGATTACTCATTCACTGATAATTAAATACAGTCAATACAAAAGTCGGGCTTTGCGTATGTACGCAGCCCGACTTTTGTATCTCTGAAATATATAGCTTGTAATATTAAACCTTGTATTGTCTGTCTCTGCCGCCTGTGATCAACGGCATTAAAGACATCGATACTCTCTTGTCTTTGAAACAGATATACTCCAAAACATCTGTTATTCAGATATCAGCCATAGTATACGAATAAGTGTATCACTTAACGTCAATGCTTTGATCACTTACCTTGGCAATCTCGTCCTCGACATGGCGAAGTCCCGCAGTGGCCGTTACCGGAAGTGAGAATACTATTGCACCGGCCTTGCTGTCTGTACCGGCGTTCTCCATAATTGCCTGCATTATTGCATTCTTTTTCTCGGTCTTTGCAACGATGAGCACGACCTCCTTCTCGGATACCAGTGATACTCCGAGGAATTGCTGTGCTCCCTTAAGGCCGACACCCTTGCCGTGTAACACCGTACCTCCCACGGCACCTGCGGATTCTGCTGCCCGCATGACCATTGTGTTGTATCCGTAATTGGCTATAGCTACTATCAATTCATGCTTGGTATCCTTCAACTTACTCTCATCTCCTCTCTCGTATTCCTGACCGTCTAACAAAAATCCAAGTGTTTTCTTTCCTCCTACACTGCTGATCGGCATTAAAAAGACTATACCTGTTCCCGGCACGTCTATACGCATATCCGTTATCAGCCCGCTTTTTATCTTGTGCCAGGTGGCGGAAGTAACAAAAGCCGTAAATACACTTTTTTCATCCTCTTCGAGTCCAAGATAATTCAGCACATCACTTGATGCCGTACCGACACCGAAGGAAATATTGCCCGTACTTACATTATTTTCATTATAGAAATCGACGAAATCCTGCATATTCTTTCGATTGCAGATCGTCATCATTGCATATATCTCCATAAGCATTTTCCTCAAACTTGTCATTATGCTGCTCTTTCGGTCACCTTAGTCCGCTTATACAGCATCTGCTTCACGATTACTTAAACCGATGCGATATCTGTTGATTTTACGCTGTACCGCTTATTACAGCTCAATGATCTCGTTGTCATTAAACTCTGCATACATATCTGCAACGGTAAGTGCAATATCCCCGGCAAGCTCCGCATGTCTGCTCTTTAACTTATGTATAAGTCCAAGTATCTGAATGGTGATGAGCGGTGTCATGGCAACCATTGCAACAACACCGAAGGCATCCGATATTACATTGCCTCCCACAGCAATACATACTCCCTGTGCCAAAGGCAGCAGAAATGTCGCCGTCATAGGTCCTGAGGCAACTCCGCCCGAGTCAAAGGCGATAGCCGTAAATATCTTAGGAACAAAGAGTGTCAGTATCAATGCCACTGCATATCCCGGTATAAGAAGCCATAATATCGGAATTCCTGTAAGCACTCTTATCATCGCAAGACCTACAGAGGTGGCAACACCTACAGATAAGCTGGTCAGCATGGCTTTGCCGGAAATGTTTCCGTCCGTAAGTTCTTCAACCTGATGCATAAGCACATATACGGCAGGCTCTGCTCTGACAATGAAGAATCCCATGAGCATACCTACAGGTATTATTATTCCCTTGAAGTTTATCGATCCGAGTACCTCTCCGAGATATTTTCCGGCAGGAATGAAGCCGACATTTGCTCCGGTAAGAAACAGCACCAGCCCGAAATAAGTATATATAAGACCTATACAGATCTTGATATGAGTGTCTCTGTGCAGTTTCATTACGAGGAACTGGAATATCTCAAAGAATACAAATATAGGAAGCAGTGATACTGCTATCTCACTCATATACTTAGGAAATGCTCCTATATAAAGCTTTCCCAGATCAACGGAAGTTGCTATCTCCGACATCACAGTCTCTGTATAATTGCTGTCGGTGCTGAAGAGCATACTTAGTATCAATACCGCCAGTATAGGTCCTATAGAGCAAAGCGCAACGAGACCGAAGCTGTCGTTTTCGGCATGCTTATCGTTACGGATCGCAGATATACCGACACCGAGAGACATGATAAACGGTACTGTCATCGGTCCTGTCGTAACTCCGCCCGAATCAAAGGCAAGTGCCAGAAAGTCCTTCGGCACAAACATAGCGAGCACAAAAACTATCAGATAGAATAACAACAGCAGCGGGGGCAATGCTACACTGAACAATATACGTATAAGTGCCACAACAAGAAATGCTCCCACTCCGACCGCTACCGACAGAATAAGTACGACATTAGGGATAGACGATACCTGCTCCGCAAGCACCTGCAGATCCGGTTCCGAAACTGTTATCATAACTCCGAGCAGGAAGCCTATGATAAGCACCAGTCCGAGCTTTTTTACTCTGAGCATGCTTCCGCCGACTCGTTCACCCATAGGTGTCATTGACATCTCTGCTCCGAGATTAAAGAACACCATTCCCACGATAACCATGAAGGATCCGAGCAAAAACTCCGATAATACAGCTGTAGATACCGGTGCTATACTGAGACACAGTATCAGGACTATGAGCACTATCGGAATAACGGCATTAACAGATTCCTTGGTTTTTTCCTTCAGTTTTTCTCTTAAAATCCGCCTTTGGTAGGTAATTTCCCTCTTTATTGATGAATTCTTCAAGGGCTTCTCTCCTATCATCACTTATTTTCTATACCTTTTAAGTATATCAGACAAAGTCCGGCTTTGGTTTTGAACCGGTCATTTTTTACGATTTCTTAGCATAAACACAAAACTTGTGCCTTGATTGAGAACTGTTTACTCATACGGCACTCTCGAGCATACGATACCGCCGCACTTTCAACTAAGCATATCAGCGTTCCGTAAGATCGAGTATCGAGCATACAGCCGGTACTCCGACCTTGGTGGATGCATAACGCTCACGTATATTCTGCTCTATCTCCCTGACATAGCCCGGTGCTGCTATGATGATCACATCCACCGGATCATTGAGAAACTCCTCCGGAGCCACAATACGCAGATGTGAGGCAGGCGCATACAGTCCCTGCTTCCTTGGTGATGAGTCTATAATATATTTAACATGATCCTTGAGTACAGTGGTTGACGCAATTGTGAAGCCCTGATGTCCCGCGCCCCAGAGAGCAACACTTCTTCCTTTGCGTTTAATATCTCCCATGTATCCGATGATCTCAGTACTCATCCTTTCATAATCTTCCTTAAGTGCAGAGACATTCATATCCGGAAGTTTATTATCATTATTTTCCGAAGTATCTGCTTCTTCAGACTTATTTACGGACAAGCTGCCGTTTTTTCTCACTATCACTCTGATGGTATCGCCTATACCTATAAAGTCTTTTCTCAGCACCTCAAAGCCGCAGCTCTCACACAGCCTGCAGAGTGAATACATGTCATAATTGGCTATATGATCTCTGATAAGTTCATAATATCTGCCTTCACCTATAATGTATTCAAAGGACGGCACGCTTATTATTCCGAGTCCTCCGTCCGTCAGATTATTGTAAATGCAGCCGAGCATGGTTTTCGGATCCGGCTGATGCTCAAGGAAATTGAAGGAAGTAAATACATCAAAAGGTGCTCCGGGTATATGCATATCGGCTTCCTCTGTGAAGCAGTGCATTATATGAGACTCTTCTATCCCCTTTTCGGTGCAAAGCTTGCGAACCGCCTCAAGATATTCACCTTCGCCGTGCTCTGTTCCGTAGATATCAACATCAAACTCTGTGAGTACATCAAGGAAATCTCCGTTTCCGCAGCCGCACTCAAGCCATTTCCTGCCTCCGGCTCCGTAAGCATCGATCATGAGTCTGTAGTCCGCACGTCTAAGCTCCTTCATTGTCTCCGACAGTCCGACCACACGTATGGCATCCTTATAATAATCCACCGGCTCACAGTCAAACTGCACAAGTCCGCATTCCGGGCATCTGCAAAGCGGAAGGTCCACACCCTTATCCGACTCAAGCTCTGCCTCATCAGGCATGCTCTGGGCTCCTGCCGGCATATTAGGCAATTCGAACAACGGCTCGGATAATTCCGAGCCGCATGCAAGGCACTTATGTAGTATCTTCGGTGTATTCATATTTTAAGTCCTTTTCCATTAATCCAACGCATGATAATCAATTGACAGACGCATCATCCGCAGCTGTTCAAAACCTGACTCCGAAATACCGCGGATTTCGCTGCTGCTTGGCAGACGCCATGCTGATCTGAATTATTTCATCTTATCATCATAAGCTGAAGAAACCGAATCGGCCGGTTCATCAAAATTAACACGCTCTTCCTCAACCACAAGCGGTCGCTTCATAACACGCTGATTTATACTCAGCACATATTCACCCAGAAGTCCTATAAAGAAGGTCTGTACGCTGCCCATAAACAGCATGCCTATAAGCATAGGCGCACTTCCTGCCGGAAAACGGTCCCACCAGATAAGCTTCATAGCAAGGTATATTAAAGCTACTATCATAGATAAGGCAGCAAATATCGCTCCCGCAAATGTCGCAAGCCTTAGTCCAACCTTGGTATATGAGGTAAAGGACAGCATAGCCGCATCATATAAGGTATAGAGGTTATTTGAGGTCTTGCCTGCACGGCGCTTAGGCTGATCATACATGATCTCCTTACGCTTGAATCCAAGCTCTGCAACTATACCTCTCAGGAACGGTGTCGGATCGTCAAGCTTGCGAAGCACCTCTATAAAAGCTTTGTCATAGAGACCGAAGCCTGTAAAATGCTCTATCTGATCAACCTGCGAAAACTTGCGTATCATCTTATAGTAGAGACAGCGAAGCGCATAGATAAAGCTTCCGTCCGTGCTGTGTTCCTTGATGCCTATTACTATCTTGTAGCCTTCTTCCCAGCCTGCCACATATTTTGCTATCATCTCCGGCGGATCCTGAAAATCCGCAGCCATAAGCATAGTTGCATCACCGTCCGACTGAAGCATGCCGTAGTACGGACTGTTGAACTGCCCGAAGTTCTTGGCATTGAATATAGCCTTGATATGCTTGTCCTTTGCAGCTATCTCCCTTATCCTCTCTCTTGTGGCATCCTTAGATGCATTATCCATGAAAATGATATCATAATCATATTTCTTAAGAATATCTACGGTATCAAACTGCTCCTTGACGGCAGCCGCTATTGCGGCAACATTTTCCTGTTCATTGTAACAAGGTATTACTATACTTATCTTTTTACTCATCTTCACTCCGACCGCCGGACTTAAAGCTCATATTATATCGGCGGATCAATTAATATCTGTATCTTGTGCTGCCACTTTAGGCAGCAATCATTACATCCCGATATCATCTGTAATGGAAATGTATCGGCTTTAATATAGACAGGACTTTATCAGATCTCTACCATGATCTTGACTGTGCCTGCCGGACGTTCATGCATCAGGCGAAGTGCCTCCGGTATGGCTTCAAAGCCCTTAAGCTTTGTCGTAACGAGATCGCCCTGCATAGACTCGCATCTGTAGGCCTCGTCAAGCATTGCCTCAAGCCAGTCTCTGCCGCCTCTCGACAGCTCAAACTTGAAGGTCTTGCCGCTCATGCCTCTGCCAAGTGAGAATATCGGAAGTCCCACCATGCCGCTTCCCTCTATATAGGAAACATTCACGACTATACCCGTACCGTATCTTGCCATATCGGCACCACGGGCAAAGCTCTCGGCTCCTCCTCCGCATATCAGTACACTGTCGGCACCGTATCCGCCCGTAAGCTCAAAAACGCTGTCAACTGCTTTACTCTGTGTGGAATTGGCTCTTTTATCCCTTGCCGGATAAGGCACGGCACGTTCGGGCTTATGGTTAAACACCGTCTTGCCGTCACTATACGAGATATAGCTGTCTACGCCGAATTCATCCGCAAGAGTGGCATTTACCGCATCCTTAGTCGAACCTATCATAAGCACCTGCCCGTCATCTCCGGTCATTCGCTTTGCCGCCGAAGCTGCCATAAGCCCGACAGCTCCGCTTCCTATAACACATATGGTATGTCCCGGCTCGATAAGAGCCTCACTTGCAGCTGTATATCCGGTCGCCATCATATCGACTGCCATAAGCGCAGCCTCAAGGCTTACATCCTCCGGAACAAGTGCAAGGTTCATATCGGCCTCCGGGATCTTGAAGAGTTCCGACCACATACCGTTAATATTTCTGCCGAGCTTGGTTCCGGAAAACGGCATTCCCTTATGTCCCGTAAGATCACCCGGCTCCGGCATCACAGCAGATACCGCCACAAGATCTCCTGGCTTAAAGTCCGTAACATCAGCTCCTACCTCAACAACCTCTGCAAGACCCTCGTGTCCGAGTACAAGTCCTTCTCTTCGAGGACCGTCTCCTGCATATACAGTGTGCACATCTGATGAGCACGGAGAAAGATATCTCGGCTTAAGTATAGCCGAACATCTGTCTTCCTCCGATGCATTGTCAATCGTCGGTTCCTCTATGTCACCTAATTCTATCTTTCCTTTTTCTGTAAATATATATGCCTTCAAATTACTGTAAATATCCTCAGTTACCGGCTCTGCCCAAGCTCTGCCATTATGTATAAGTTCACACAGCTCAACTCTTGCCGGATAAAAATGCCCACAATAAGACAAACTCACAAAGCTGAGCTCTTATAATGTCTTCAATATCTCCCCGATACCGTCCGCAAAGCTATACTTGCAGCAAAAGCCCAGGCCTCGGAGCTTGCTTATATCCGGGCTGAGATCCGCAGGGCCTTCCGCATTATCCGGTCTTACCCCGAAAGCTGCTCTTCCCTTTCCTCCCATAAGCTTATGCAGTTCCTCTACATAAGCTCTGAGCTTCCTCGTATCCGCCGAGCCGACATTATATATGCCGTCTTCAGCCTTCTCACAAAGCAAGCCGATAGCCTCCGCGGCATCACTTATATACATATAATTCCAGCTCTGCGTACAGTTTCCGAGTTCAACTGTCTCTCCGCATGAAAAGCCTGAGATAAGGCTGTCTATCAGCGAACCTGCATGATCCCCCGGACCGTATACCGAAAAGATACGCATATGCACATAGCTCATATCGCCTTTAAGCTTAGCTGCCTCAAGACCAAGCTTAAGCTTGGCCTTGCCGTATTCACTGACCGGCTCACAGGCTCCGTCTTCGGATTTGTCTCGTCCGTCCTGTGCATGTCCGTACTCTGCCTGAGAACCTGCAAAAACAAATCTTTTGCAGCCAAGCCCTGCCGCCTTTTCTATAGCGGCAAGGCTCATCTCTACATTATGCTCCTGAATGGCAGGATCCGAACGCCCTGCAGAGCCGTGTCCTCCCCAGGCAAAATGCAGCCATACATCGGCCCGATCCGGCAGTTTGTCTTCATCTTCATCAAAGCTGTGGCGCAGTCTCACTACCTCATGTCCGTGAGCTTCGAGACATTTTGCCGCAGCCGAACCTATAAAGCTTGTTGCTCCCGTCAGAATCACCCTCATGGAATTATTCTTTCACTATCGGGATAAACATATTTTCTTCAAGCTCTTCCTCAGAAAGGAAAGGCTTGAGATCCTCAAGCGGCGGACTGCTTAAAGAACCGTCCGGATGCTTTTTGACTGCAGAACCCGGCTCAAACGGCTGATCAAGCGATACAAACACCTCACAAAGCACCGGTCCTCTGAACTTCAAGGTCTCATCTATTACAGACTGCAGCTCTGAATTATGCTCTATCCTCTTATATGCGATACCGAAGGCCTCGGCTACTCGCTTAAACTCAGGGAAGCTTAAGTCATGGCTGTCTACTCCGATTCCTACAAGCGGCTCACCGTTAAAGAGATTCTTCTGTGTCTGTCTGATGCTGTGATATCCTCCGTTATTGATAAGGAATATCTTGATCGGCATCCTGTGGCTGGCTATAGTCTGAAGCTCCTGCAGATTCATCATTATCGAACCGTCTCCGGTAGGACAGATGATATCATGCTTGTAATATGAAGGATAACGCTCTGTGGTTCCTCTCCAATTAGGCAGCTTCTTTGCAAGCTCCAGCTCTCCGCAGGAATGTATCTTGTCATCTACGGATCTGTCCTCAGTGCACTCACTTCCGTCATAGCTTACAGGATAAGTCTTGCCTGATACATCATGTACGGCGGCACAGGCTCCTATAGCAGCCGGAAGATCGTAACCCATTGCGGCTATGGCATCCTGAGATACGAATCTGCTTCCGTCCTTAACTCTGAATACCTGAGCGCCTACAACGCACGCCGAACCGTTTCCCACAACAGTTATCTGTTCCTCATTGAGAGACTCGCTGAGAACCTTCATGAACTCATATACATTGGCAGCCTCGTCATCACCGTGATTCGCATACTCGGCTCTGTACGGTGAGTACTTCTCCATCCAGTAAGCACACTGCTCGAGCCAGTTTCTGCCGTCTTTACCCTCGCCGCCGTCAAACAGAGAGCTTCCGTCACCGTAACACTCCTGCTTAAGCAGCTCAGTACGGTCATATTTGATGCCGTGACCCTTTATGCCCATCTCATCGAGCTTGTCATCGAGAGCCTTGAGCAGCTCATAAGCATCCGCATGCACAGGGATATCCACATGCACCGAAGGCTTCTTAAGCTCCTCCTCATCTATATCACATACTACCGTAAATGCTTCTCTCGCCCAGGTCTTGAAATTATATCCTACCTGACGGATGCTGAGACGTGAGCCTATAGACAATATGAAGTCCGCATTCTGCACGGCAAAATTACCCGGTCTGTCTCCTCGGCCTCCCGGCTGTCCTGCCTTAAGCGGATGCTCATGCGGAATGATATCTATGGCATTCCAGCCTACAACTACCGGGATACCGAGCTTATCGGCAACTCTTAAGAATATATTCTCGGCGCCTGCGATTCGAATGCCGTTTCCTGTATAGAATACCGGTCTCTTGGCAGCCTTGATATGCTTGATTATCTCAGATACTACCGGAGAGTCCTTATCAACATGTCCCGGCTGAGACTGATGACGCTGCTTTCTGAAGGCTATATTAAGGATGCCGTCATTAAGATCCGAATTGGAGAATTCATCTCTCGGTACAAGATGCTCTGCTTCCTCTTCCTCATCTATCTTATCAAGCTCTATCTCATTCTCTCTGAGATACTCCTCCGGATCGAAGCCTACAAGCTCACTGTCCTCTATATATGTTCCCTGTATATCTACGGGAATATCAAGCCAACACGGACCCGGTCTGCCGGTCTGGCAGAGCCATATACATTTCTCGACCTCATATCTGATGGACTTGGGATCAAGTACCATCTTGGAGTACTTTGTCATGCAGTCAATGCTGCGTGTTATGTCGAACTCCTGATCTCCCATAGAACGTATGCCGACACCGGACCATCTTGCCGTATTGTCGTAACGAACCTGTCCTGAAATAACTATCATCGGAATGGAATCGAGCCATGCTCCGACAACTCCGGTGATTCCGTTGGTTCCGCCGGGGCCTGTTGTAAGGCAGAGCACTGCCGGCTTATTATATATCCTTGCATAGCTCTCTGCTGCGATCGAGCAGGACTGCTCATGATGCATATAGAGAGTTGACAATCCCTGCTGATGGCCAAAGCCGTCATTCAGGTGCATGGCACCGCCGCCGGTGATGGAAAAGCACTGGGTTATACCGTTTTTTACCATGAGCCCGGCTACATATTTGCTGAGTTTAATATTCATAACTTACCTACCTGATGGTCAAGTGTCAAAATTACAGGAGACACTGTATTTAAAACATAAATACCCGTATACTCCGAAACTGTTTTTGTTTCTCACAGAAAACATTTTACAGAGTATACGGGCTTTTTACAACCGCATAGAGACTTAATTTTTGCTCACTATTATTAAGGTAATATTAATATCGTATCCGTATCGAAGCCAAAGCCAAAGCAGCTGCTTACTCTTCTTTGGCTTCGGCTTCATCCTGCTTGATGCGCTTAATCACCTTGTTGAGACAGCCTGTACCGTAGAAAAGCATGCGCTTTACACGGCTTACGGTTGCGCTGCTTGCTCCGGTCTTTTCCATTATCTCGGTATAGACCTTTTCTTCTCTCAGCATCTCGGCAACTTCATATCGCTGCTCCATAGATCTGAGCTCACTTATGGAGCAGACATCCTCAAAAAACTCTCTGCACTCCTTGATATCCTTTAAGGCAAGGATAGCTTTATACATATTACAATCGCTTTTCTTTGCTGTTCTTCCCATGTTAATATCTCCGAATCAATTGCAGACCGCTTATCCGATCCGCATACTTATCTGTCTTATTCACAATTCAGCCGTAAATACGGCGTCTCAGAACAGATACAGTTTAACATTTTAGAACGCTGAAGTAAATATATTATAATAGCTTAATTCCCGCACGGCTTCTTTGGCATAATGCTGTATTCTCTCTGCAAAAAAGGCTGCGTGAACGCATTCCTCAGAGCATTTCTGATTTCCTCTTACGAAATTTTCCATGAAATCAAAAAATCACTTTGATATTGGTTCCCTCTCCCAGGATGCTGTTAAGCTTTATATCCGCATTATGTATCTCGGCTATATGCTTAACTATGGCAAGTCCGAGTCCGGTTCCTCCCATATCTCTCGAGCGTCCCTTATCGACCCTGTAGAAGCGTTCGAAGACTCTTGCCTGTTTTTCCTTTGGAATACCTATACCGTCATCTCTCACAACAAGTGTAGGATGGCCGTTTTCGTTATTTACCTCGACCCATACATGTCCGTCCTCATGATTGTAACGTATACCGTTCTGCACAAGGTTTTCTATCATTTCTCTGATAAGTGTCTGATCGGCGGAAATAAAGCATTCCTCTCCTTTATAATCAAGAGCTATGCCTGTCTGATCGGCGGCTATCTTCAGATTATCACAGCATTCCTTTGCTATCTCATTAAGATCGACATTTCCGAAATTCCTCGGAATCTCCTTGTGATCCAGCTCCGAAAGCCTGATTATATCATTGATCATTGACAGAAGCCTGTCTGCGTTATGTCTTATCTGCTGTGCGATATGAGTCTCCTGATCGGCATCTATCATATGATTTTCGATCAGCTCGGCATAACCTGATATAGCTGTGAGCGGAGTCTTGAGCTCATGTGTGACATTTGCGGTAAAATCCTGTCTGCTCTCTGCCGAAGCCAGTATGTGTTCATGCTGTGCTCTTATCTTATCTGCAAATGGCTTAAGTTCGCTGTAGATAACAGTTGTTCTGCTGTGATCATCCAGATTTTCCGCCATCTGTTCAATAGGCTCCAGTATAGTCTTTGTCAGCATACGGCTTATGACTATACATACGGCAAGCACCGCTATAATAATAAGAAAGATTACCGGTGCCGCCGTAATAAACAGACTGGATACGGTCCTCACCTGCATCGCGACTCTGAGTACCGTATTGTTATTAAGTTTCTCTGCGTAATAAAAGGTTGCAAGCTTAAAGGTCTCCGATTTTCTTACAGACTCTCCTACTCCGTTTGCAAGTGCCTCCGCAACCTCCGGACGATTCAGATGATTCTCAAGCTTGGCAGCCTCGGTATCATTGTCAAAGAGTACATTTCCGTCCCAGTCAAGCCAGGTTATACGTAAGTTGTTGTTCTTTAATCTGCTCAGCTTTCCGAACTCATCGGAATCTATGCTGCTGGTCTCAAATATCCCTGCATCTCCCAATAATTCCGCATGTATCTTAAGGTCCTGACGCACCTGTCTTGAAAAAAGCTCGTAATAAACAAAAGTAATAGCGACCGTTGATGCAACGACCGCTATTAATGCAATAAGAAATAAACGAAGGTTAATCTTCTGCTTCATTCTCTTCCTCCGGACGCGAATGGATAACATAGCCTACGTTTCTGACAGTTGCTATCTGTTTTCCCGCATCTCCAAGTTTTTTACGCAAGGTTTTGATATGCATATCCACTGTACGGCTCTCTCCCTCATAGTCGGTGCCCCAGACAAAATGCATTATACTGTCACGTGATAAAACGATCTCCGCATTTATCATGAGGTAACGCAAGAGCTCATATTCCTTGAAGGTAAGCTCTACATGTCTGTCATCTGCCGAGACTGCATGTCTTTCATGATCAAGCGTTATCGCACCCACACTCAAAAGCTTTGGTGCATCATCTCCGGATCTGCGAAGTACTGCCTTGACTCTTGACAAAAGCTCCATTATTGAAAACGGTTTCTTGATGTAATCGTCAGCGCCTCCATCCAGGCCGCGAACCATATCCATTTCCCCGGTCTTGGCGGTAACCATGATAACAGGTATTCTCTTGGTCTGCGGATCCTGACGAAGCTTTCTTACTATTTCATAGCCGTCTCCGTCCGGAAGCATAACGTCAAGCAAAACAAGATCCGGAATAATGCCTCCTATCTTGTTCCAGAAATCCGACGCTCTCTCAAACGCCGATACGGTATAATTGCTGTTCTTCAGAGCTATCATCTCGATCTCTCTGATACTTGCATCGTCTTCAACAATGTAAATCAGTGCCATATTTATTCCCTTTATCTCCAATATGCGTACACCTATAGCTATTATAGCTTAGAGCGTACGCACTGTGTGAAAATATTCTTATTATATTTACATTTATCCACCGCCTCTTATAATGCTTACGGATAAAAGTTAGTTATTATTTTGCATCCGGATCAACCGTATTAAGTGAAAATATTACCCATTCCGCTATATTGGTAGCGTGATCTCCGATACGCTCAAGATACTTATTGATCATAAGCAGATCTGCCGCATACTCTCCGCAGTCAGGATTCTTGCTTATTGCCTCTATAAGCTCGGACTTGACCTTGATAAAGAGCTCATCCACAATATCATCATGAGCGATAACTTCCTTGGCCTTGTCCATGTCTCTTTCGACATATGCTTCTATTGCATGGAGCAGCATCATCACAGACTCACCGGACATCTTCTTGATATCATCCCTGTTCATGATCTCAGTATGATCTGCCATCACTACAGTAAGCTCCGAGATATCTGCTGCATGATCACCTATACGTTCCATATCCGTAACCATCTTGAGTGCAGCTGTGATAGTTCTTAGATCTCTTGCAACCGGCTGTCTCTGTATAAGCAGCTGAAAACAGATATTTTCTATCTTCTTCTGCTCCTGATCTACCACCTCATCATTATCCATGATTTTTTTTGCAAGCTCGGTATCCTTGTCAAAAAAAGCCCGTACCGCATTCTGGATAGCATTTTCTATCAAGCTGCCCATCTGAATCATTTCATTATTGAGCTGCTTAAGCTGCTCATCAAACCTTGTTCTCATCAGCCAAACCTTCCTGTGATATAATCCTCTGTCTTTTTCTCCTTAGGATAAGCGAACAATCTCTCGGTCTCACCAAACTCTATGAGTTCTCCAAGGAGGAAAAATGCCGTGTAATCAGATACTCGAGTTGCCTGCTGCATATTGTGAGTAACAACAACTACTGTATACTTTTTCTTGAGATCCTCCATAAGGTCCTCTATTCTTGCCGTCGAGATAGGATCAAGCGCAGATGTAGGCTCATCCATAAGGAGCACCTCAGGCTGTACGGCAAGTGCTCTTGCTATACATATTCTCTGCTGCTGTCCTCCTGAAAGTCCGAGAGCAGACTTCTTAAGTCTGTCCTTGACCTCATCGAAAATTGCAGCTCCGCGCAAGCTCTCTTCAACTATCTCGTCAAGCTTAGTTTTATCCTTGATACCGTGTACTCTCGGTCCGTAAGCAATATTATCGTAAATGCTCATTGGGAATGGATTAGGCTGCTGGAACACCATACCGATACGCTTTCTGAGTAGGGTCGTATCAACACCCGGTGCATAGATATCCTCTCCGTCAAGTGTGATCTTTCCTTCAATGCGGACATTATCGACAAGATCGTTCATTCTGTTTATGGTCTTCAGAAATGTGGATTTACCGCATCCCGAAGGGCCTATAAAAGCTGTTACGCAGTTCTCGCGGATCTCCATATTTATGCCCTTGAGGGCGTGATTTTCACCGTAATAAAGGTGAAGATTCTCTGCTTTTATCTTAATTTTGTCCGTCATTTTGCAATCCTCCTGACATCAAATCTTGCTGCCAGACGCTTTGTTCCCAAATTGATAAGAAATACTATGATCAGCAATACCACCGCTATACCGAAGGCTGTTTCAAAGTCTCCCTCACTTGTAGCACTTAAGTAAAGCTGTATTGTAAGTGTTCCGCCGGAATCGAATATCTTGCCGAACAATGCTCCTAAGGTCTTAGGCAGTGTCTTGGCGCTTCCCGCCGTAAACAAAAGCGCGGCAGACTCGCCCACTATACGTCCTATTGCAAGTATTACTCCGGTAATAATTCCCGGCATCGCACACGGCAGCAAAATGGTTCTGATCGTATGCCACTTGCCTGCTCCAAGTCCTACCGAACCCTGTCTGTAGCTGTCCGGTACTACCTTAAGTGCAGCCTGGGTATTTCTCGTAATAAGCGGAAGCACCATAAGTATAAGTGTAAGTGAACCGGTGATAAGTGAATATCCGAGTCCCAGGGTCTGTCCGAAGAACATCATTCCGAAGAGACCGAATATGATAGACGGTATACCCGAGAGTATCTCGGTTGCAAACTCTATAAGTGTTACCAGCTTACCCGGCTTAGCATATTCATTAAGATAAACCGCCGCACCTATGCTTATAGGCGTAGCAATGATCATAGAAATGAAGATGATAAGCAGTGTATTTACTATATTACCGGCAATACCCACGGTACCCTTAAGCACCGAAGTAACGCTTGTGAGGAAGGAAAGATTGACAGCACCTATGCCCTTGTACAATACATAGGCAATGATACCGACAAGCAGTAATACCGAAAATCCGGCGCAGATGTACACAATTGCATAAAGCAGGACATCTCCGGGTCTTGATTGTTTATTTGTCAGACTTCTGTTATCCATTACTGTTCCTCACTTCTCTTTTTCATCTGCATAAGAGCAAGATTTATAAGCATTATGAAAATGTAGAGCACGAGTCCGACAGAGAAAAGCACCTGTCTGTGTGTTCCCTCGGCATACCCCATCTCACTGACAAGCTGAGTTGTAAGGAATCTTACCGAATTGAAAGGAAGCGGAATGTTAACCGAACCGCCTGCCACCATGTTGATAGCCATTGCCTCTCCGAGTGCGCGGCCGATACCAAGCACAACACCTACCATGATTCCGTTCTTTGCTGTAGGAACCGTAACCTTGAATATGGTCTGCATCTTTGTTGCACCCATGGCAAGTGAAGCAGCTCTCAATTCCTTAGGTACCGAACGGATAGAGGATGCGCTGACATTGATAACCGTAGGCAATATCATGATGGCAAGTACGATTATTGCAGAAAGCATGTTTGAACCGCCGGTAAACTGATGTGTCTCTGAACCGGCAAATATCTGTTTCTCCAGCTTATACATTGCCGGGTTCAGCACCATGAGTCCGATAAGTCCGTAGATAACAGACGGGATCGCCGCAAGAAGTTCAACTGCCGGATAAACGATTGCCGATATCTTTTTATCTGCGACCTCTGTAAGGAAGACCGCTGTCATAAGAGCTATAGGTACACCTATCGCAATACTGCATGCAGTACCTACTATTGACGAAAGAATTATATAGAAGATTCCGTATGAAGACGGATCGGCGGTCGGTTTCCAGACAGTTCCGAATAACAGCTCGGCAACTCCGACTTTCTGAAAAGCCGGAGCGCCCTTAGCAAACATGTATACTGTCATGGAAGCTACCGCAAAGATCGCAAGCACTGCGCATACCGTAAATACAGTCTTTGCTATAAATTCGGTCACCTTCTGTGCATTCACAGCGCCGTTTGTCTTTGTAATACTGCCCATAATCTATCTTACCTGTTTATCTTAACTATTACTGCGGAAGTATAAGTCCGAGACCCTTGATAACTGCCTGACCCTCTTCCGAAGCGATGTAATCGAACCAGGTCTTAACAAGATCATTCTGCTCTGAGATCTCGCCCATAGTTGCCATTACGAAAGGTCTTGAAAGGAGATAGTTTCCTGCAACGATGCTCTCCTCACTTGCCTCTGCACCGTCAAGCTTAACTGCCTGTACAGTATCATCTACTACATCAAGTGATACATATCCGATAGCACCCGGTGTTGAAGCAACCTTAGCGAGAACTCCGCCTGTTGAATCAAGCTCCTGTGCATACTTGCATGCATCCTCAAGCTTAAGAAGCTCCTCGAAGGCTGTTCTTGTTCCGGATCCGTTCTCACGTCCGATAACAACGATTGACTCATCCTTGCCGCCGAGATCCTTCCAGTTTGTAACTTCACCCTTATAGATCTTGGCAAGATCCTCAGAGCTTAAGTCTGTAACTGTATTATCCTTATCAACGATAACCGCGATACCGTCAATTGCGACAACATTCTCAACTGCGCCGCTCTCAAGCTCGCTGTCCTTAAGATTACGTGATGAGTTACCGATATCAACGCTGCCTGACTCAAGTGACTCGATTCCGGCACCGGAACCTGTGTACTCTGCTGTTACATTGATATTAGGATACTTCTCCATGAAGCTCTCTGACATAGCCTCGCAAAGCTTTTCCATTGAGGTTGAACCCGCAAGTGAGATGCTTCCCTTAAGGTCTGATCCCGAAGCCTCTGAAGCTGCCTCTGTGGAAGCTGCCTCACTTGACTCTGTTGCAGCTGCTGCTGTTGTAGTTTCTGTTGTTGATGATCCGCATCCTGCAAGACCTGCCGCAATTGCAGCTGCTGCACCGAATGCCAAAAGTTTCTTTAAATTCTTGTTCATAATGTCCTCCAAAAGTATTACCTTACTTTATTCTTTACAAACTTTTTTCTTGTTTACATCGGGAATAATACGAGAGGACGGTAAAGAGCGTTATCGAAGTAATGTAAAATCTTAGTAAAAAAAAGAAGTTGCCGTGCTGGCAACTCCTTAAATTTAGGATGTACAAAATATGATTGGGGGAATCATACTATGGAAATGAACTTATTCTCTTCTACAGGCTTCTCAACATGCTTTGGCACTATAAGTGTAAGAACACCCTTGTCAAACTTAGCCTTAATATCGTTCTGTGTAAGAGCATCTCCTACATAGAAGCTTCTGCTGCAGCTTCCTGTATAACGCTCCTTGCGGATATACTTCTTGTTATCCTTAACATCATTGTTTTCTGTCTTCTCGGCAGAGATGATAAGATATCCGTTATTAAGCTGAGCCTTGACATCATTCTTATCAAAGCCCGGAAGCTCTATCTCGATCTCGTAGTTATCCTCGCTCTCCTTGATATCTGTCTTCATAAAAGAGCCTGTCTGTGGGGTATATCTCGCATTCTTGTTGCGATTATCAATGTCATCAAAGAAATTATCAACAAAATTACCGCCAAATACGCTTGGAATAAACATAAGTACCCTCCTATAATTCACACGGCCTGC
>JAUNWP010000028.1:21803-23699 GCA_030540255.1 Eubacteriales bacterium
GACGAGGGCTTTGATGCACCTATTTTTTCGGAAATAAAGCTGTAATCAAAATACTTGTCCATACCCGCCACAGCTATCCTGTTCATCTGCTGACCGTAAGGACCGTTGCTTGCCGCGCAGAGTATATATTTACCGTGCAATGCTTCAAGCATATCCATTGCTCCCGGAATAATTATCGCACTGTCATAGAATTCTTTCCTGAAATACTCCTCAAATACATTTCCGTCAAATTTTATACCCAGTACCTCGAATATCATATTCCAGCGTATCTTCTTAAGCTCTGTGAAAGTGAGCGTTCCCTGCTCTATTCTGTTCCAAAGCTTATCATTTTCCTGCTTGAAGGTCTTATACATCCAAGACTCGTATTCTCTGAGTCCAAAATGTGCAAAGCCCTTTTTCATTGTGCTTCGCACGAATTCGTCAAAATCCAGTAAGGTATTGTCTATATCTATAAATACTGCCTTCATCATCCTTCTCCATGTAAATGCGGCTTCCGTCGAAAGTCGCTGTGCTTTTAATGCCGGTTCGAATTGTCGGTTCTATGTACATCTGCTTGTGAACGCCCCATCACCTAAGGGTAATGAGCGTCTTAGGGGCTACGCCCTTTTTACACACTTTATTATAAAAACTATGATGTACCTAAATCATCAATATTGCTTTATTAGAGGTTTATAGCTGATTCTATCATATCTCTTCATTTATTTGTGGAGCATCCGTCAACACAGACAAAATTCGTACATAAAAACGACCATTGTATGCTGCACTATCCGTCAGCTGCACAATGATCGTTGTAATTATTCACGGGATCAAAAGAATTCTTGCCTTCTCTGATACCTGATTTCCATTGGATTTACGGCAAAGCTATTATCTTGGATGCAAGAGGGTACACAAGTGTAAGCATCACCACAAAGGACAGTATTATAAATACCAGATTTGCTTTCAGTATACCTCTGACGCTTGCATGTCCCGGTGCATAGATAAGCGGTGCCGGTGCACAAGCCGATGGAGTGAGTGATGCCATTGAAGATGCGAAGCCGATAAGTACCGCATATGCTCCGAGATCAACACTTCCACCGCTTAAGAGGGCAACTCCTACATTGAAAAACAGCACCATGGTCACAACATTTGACAGGAAGTTGGTCATTATCAAAGCAGCAGCCGTGAGCAGCATCATAGCCGTAAACGGTGATAAGCTTCCGAATGCGGGCTTGATAATATTACTCAGCCATAAACTGATACCTGTTTCCTCAGATGAGAACGGTGTTGACATTACGCATACCACGCCTGCAAATATTATCGCAGAAATCGGAAGACTTCCTGCTGCCTTGCCGTAATCGAGTATAGGCTCACCGTCAAGCCTGATAAAAGACAATGCACATACCGCAAGTATCGCAGGCACAACAACACCGACCTTACTCATATAGGCACATACTGTCGGAAAAATGCCCTTAAGCACCTCAGGAAGGAGTATTGCAAGCACTGTCAGAACAAATATCACTGCTGTGATCCTGCTCTTCTTGTCCCATGGACGAGCTGTACTGCTGAAACCGTCAAAATCAAACTCCATATACTTTGAAGTATCCGGATGTCTGATCGCAACAGCCGCCATCATAACAATAAACATTACCGCTGCAAACGGTATGCCTATGCTGAGCCATTTTCCGTAGCTTATCACTATGCCAAGACTGCTCTCCATCATACCGATAAGTATAAGCACGGGGGCATGTGCGATAGGTGAAGCTATAGATATAACAACATTACACCAAAGAATTCCGATGAACATACATGAGTAAAATGCCTCGCCCTTCTTTAGTCCTATCTTTTCCGCAAGTGCGGCCGCCAGACCCACATATATTACGGCAAGTGAAAGATTATCCACAAACATGCCTATAACAA
>JAUNWP010000099.1 GCA_030540255.1 Eubacteriales bacterium
ACGAGAGTCCGCCTCCGGTACACTCACTTATAACGGTTGCCGATGCTGCTCCGACAAGTCCCCATTTAAATACTCCGCAAAACAGAGCATCCAATATGATGTTCAATACTCCGGCAGCAACAGTTACATAAAAGCCGAGGTGCGCCTTCTCGGCTGCAGGAAATAAGGTCTGAAACTCAGTCTGTATAACATATAGCGGAAGCGATATCATTAATATCCTTCCGTACAATACACTCTTTGTAAGCAATTCCCCCTCGGCACCGAGCAAGCCGGACATAAACGGCATAAAAAAGTATCCGGCTATTGCAAGCACAACTCCCACGATCAAAGAGCTTACAGTATTTTGTGAAAATATCTGATTAGCCTTATCATTACGGCCTTCTCCCATATACTTTGAGATAAGTGCGCAGCCTCCGGTTCCGAAGAGGAAACCTGTTGCACTCAGCATCATAACTACAGGCATGATGAAATTAAGTGCGGTAAAAGACATCTTACCTGCAAAGTTAGATACAAAAAATCCATCCACCACGCCGTATACAGATGTGAACACCATCATCGCTATTGTAGGTGCAGTATATTTTAAAAGTTTTTTTATCGTAAAATGATCCGAAAGCTTCATATCTGACTCCTATACATATCGTGCTATCTTATCACGACACTATCGGTATGTCATCTTAAGTTTCCGCTAAGCTGATAAATCAAAGAACCCGCGGCGGAAAACTCCGCCACAGGCCCTTTGATTTTTATCTATTGGGATAGTATAAGCTGAAAATCATATCCCGGAACTTCATTGATCAAGTTCCGATAACAATATTTACATAAACCGTATTACAAGCTTAAGCTCTTGCCTCGCTGTTATGCTCACTCTCTCTGTAGCTCTTTGCCGAATTAACAACAATAGTAAGTCCGAGGATAATAAGCAATATTGCTATGATAAGCTGAAGTCCGTTTGCTATGAATACAGAGCCCCATGTAGCCTCTCCTGCAGGAATAGTTACGGCAGCGGCATTCTGAATAGCCTTGACCATAGCCATAAGTCTCTGTACAAGTGCTGTGAATGTTACACAAAGCATGATGATAAGCGGCGGGAAAAGCATCTTATTGCTGCGTCCCGTTACCTTAAGGAATACGCAAAGTGTAATAAGAACCAAAGCACTGAGCAGCTGGTTAGCTGAGCCGAACAGCGGCCATATATTTGCATAACCGATCTGTGTAAGCAGATAACCGAATGCAAGTGTAAGTATTGTTGAGAAATATGTGTTGCAGAAAAGCTTTCTCCATCCCTCAGCATGCTCCATGTCATCCACACTGAAGAGCTCCTGGAAGCTCATACGTGCAATACGCGATACGGCATCAAGGCTTGTAAGAGCAAGAGCAGATACACACATTGTCATAAATACTGTAGCTACATGAGAAGAAATACCGAACATTGATATAAAGCCTGCAACTCCGCGGCTGAAGATCTGGAACGGTGTACCCTGAGCCGGTGTTCCGTCGGCTGCTGCAGCGGCACCTGCTACGCAAAGTGCAAGTACTGCAAGAAGGCTCTCAAGAACCATTGCTCCGTAACCTACCTTAAGCATGTCCTTCTCATTCTCAACAGTCTTTGATGATGTGCCCGATGATACAAGGCTGTGGAAGCCTGATACTGCTCCGCAGGCAACAGTTACAAAGAGGATAGGGAACATTGTTCCTAACTTCTCATTGTTGAAGCCTGTGTATACTGGAAGATTCATGGTCGGATGAGCAACCAAAAGTCCTACAGCGGCAGCTGCTATCATGACAACAAACATGTATGTTGTCATATAATCACGAGGCTGCTTAAGTATCCAGATCGGAACAACAGCTGTAAAGAAAATGTAGATGAATGTGATATAGCTCCACATCTTCTTGTCGAATATAAGCGGGAACTGCATTCCGAGTACAAAGCTTACAACTATAAATACTATTGCAAGCACTACCTCAACGGCACCCTTGAAATGATATTTACGATGAAGCAGACCGTATACTACGGCAAATACCATGAACATGATGGATACCATGCCTGCGGCACCGTTTGTCTCGGCAGCTTCAGCAAGCTGAGTAACACCGTCAACTACGGTATAAGCATTGAATGTTCCTGCAACCATGTCTGCAAATGCAGCAATAACTATGCAGCAGAACAACCAGCTGAAGAGAAGGAAAAGCTTACGTCCTGTCTTACCGATATACTTCTCGATGAGAAGTCCCATTGACTTACCGTCATTCTTGACACTGGCATAAAGAGCACCGAAATCGGTAACAGCTCCGAAGAAAACACCACCGATAAGTATCCACAGAAGTACCGGAAGCCATCCGAATGCAGCTGCCTGAATCGCACCGGTTACAGGGCCGGCACCTGCTATAGATGAAAACTGATGGCTGAATACTGTCCAGCCGTCTGTAGGTACATAATCCTTACCGTCCTCCAAACGAACGGCAGGTGTTTTAGCCTTAGGGTCGATGCCCCACTTGTTGGCAAGCCAACGTCCGTAACCGACATATGCCACTGTAAGGCATACGGCAGCTATTAAAACTATCACAAGAGTATTCATTAGATCACCCCTTAAAAAAACTTTATTACTTTAACGTCTTGTGTTTGCGCTTTGTTTTACACCCATTCAAAAGAAGTGTCAACAAATTAACAATATAAAAGTCCTTGTGTATACGATTTAGAACAGTAAGGTATTATCTTAATACTCTCAAGGTATCATTTTGTTTGGTATATACAATTTCGGTAGGTCGTATATGTATACATTCACTAATTATCTTGCGGTTTTGTACAAATAACACCCGGCTTTCGGATATATACTTCATTCCATCATGTTATGTTCCATATCTCCGAGTGCGCATCCCGCTTTAATCGATTAAATACGGATTGCTTCGTACTCCGTACTCTCGCAATCCTACGAAAATTCGCACCCGCTTCTTTCGAAGCTTTGTGCTCATTTTCGTTTGGCCGTCCTATAGTCGTCTTCGCAGCTGCAAGCCGCTGCTCTTACGACTGCACTCCGGCTTTAATCGATAATATAGAAGAGGACGCAATTTCCTATAATACGAAAAAAGAGGCTGTCGCTTTAGAGAATAGAAAACTCTGGAGCGGCAGCCTCTTTTTGTTCA
>JAUNWP010000029.1:0-4860 GCA_030540255.1 Eubacteriales bacterium
ATTGTACTTTGCTGACAAAACTTAAGCACTTAATTATAATATTAATTGATCGGGTAAGATACAACACAACCAAGCATTCTGTAAGTGGCAGATATTTTAAAAATTACGGAGGTACAGATTTGGAAAGAACGGTTTTGGCACAAAAAATTGATGATGCTGTAGAAGCTCTTCATGATGAGCTTGTTGATTTTGCCTGTGAGATCTTTGCGATACCAACACAAAATCCTCCGGGATTTAATTATGACAAGTGTACTCAGGCGATAGGCGCAATGATGAAGAAGATCGGAATGGATGTCGAATATGTTTCTGTTCCCGAAGACAGACTTGCCGAGCTTGCACCTAACGGTCAGGGACTTCCGCGCATAAGTGTGGTAGGAACGATGGAAGGAAGTAAGGCCAGACCGAATATTCATTTTACCGGACATTATGATGTAGTGCCGGAGGGTGAAGGCTGGACAACCGATCCCTACGGATGTGAGATCAAAGACGGCAATATATATGCCAGAGGTTCGGCTGATCAGAAAAGCGGTATAGTCTCGGAGCTTATAGCGGCGTATGCGCTTAAGAAGGCTGGTATCAGGCTGAAGGGAACATTTATAGCATCGGCAACACCTGACGAAGAAAGCGGCGGACAGGCCGGAGTCGGTTATATGGTTGAAAAGGGATATTTCACAAAGGAGAGTACAGACTATTGTATTATCACGGAGTGCCTTGATGTAGATAAGGTATGTATAGGCCACAGAGGTACACTTTGGTTTGACATATCGATCAAGGGTAAGCAGAGTCACGGCAGCATGCCTAGTGAGGGCATAAATCCTATAGAGTTTGCAAATAGGCTCTTAAATACGATACATACCGATATAGAGCCTCTTATAGCAGAGCCTACGGAGCTTCCGGTCAATCCGCCTGCATGCAGGAAGACAACACTTACCGTAACCAAGCTTCATGCCGGTGAAAAGGTCAATACTGTCCCTGCAAGTGCAGAGATCAGCTTTGACTGGAGACTTAATCCGGAGCTCAGTGTTGAATGGGCAAAGGAGCAGATAGTTAAGGCATGCGAGAAGGTCAAGGCACAGATGCCCGGAACGGAATACAGCATAAAATATATAGGCGAAGATAATCCGACTCTGGTTTCAAAAGATACGGATGTTGTAAATACGTTTTTAAGAAACGGTAAGTATTATCTCGGCAAGGAAATGGAGTTCTCGGTAAGTCCGGGTATGGACGATCAGAAATATGTTGTGCAAAAGGGCGGTATGGAACAGTGTATAGTATATGGTCCGGGAAGACTTACACTTGCACACAAAGCTGACGAATTTGCTAATATAGAAGAAATGAAACAGGCAGCAAAGATAATGGCTCTTTCGGCTGCCGAGCTGCTGGGTGTTGAAGAATAAAGCAGCGAAATCAATAATTTCGAAGTCATAAAATAGGTGATTTTGAAATAAGAGATCAAACAATAGCTGATTTAGAGTAAGATACAGCCTGCATCAATGAAATTTAATTCAAAGATGCAGGCTGCTTCTTGTATATATCAGTGCTTATATTCCTCAAACAATGCCTTGAATGCAGGCATTGAATCCTCGATGGTCTTGCGGGATACGCAGTAGGAGATACGCACATATCCCGGGATGCCGAAATCGTCACTCGGAACAAGTAAGAGCTCGTGAGCTTTCGCTTTGTCGCTGAAAGCTTTGGCATCCGGATCAAGTGATTTCAGGAATAAGTAAAATGCTCCCTGAGGTTCGATATAATCGTAGCCGATTTCCTTCAGACCTTCGCAGAGTATATTACGGTTTGTCTCATATTCGCTTATATCAGAGGTCTGTCCTATGCAGCGCTCAATGACTCTCTGAAAGAGACTCGGAGGATTGACGAAACCGAGTGAACGTCCGCTGCCCATTACCGAGGCGTAGACATTTGCAGCATCCTTCATACGAGAGTTGACAACTATATATCCTATACGCTCTCCGGGTACAGACAGAGATTTGCTGAAGGAATAGCACATAATGGAATCGTCATAGTATTTGAGCGGACAAGGCACACTTATGCCGCCGTAAACTATCTCTCTGTATGGCTCATCACTGATAAGGTACAGTGTTTCTCCTGTCTTTTCCTCATGCTCCTTGAGAGCCACAGACAGAGCCTTGATGTTATCCTCGCTGTATACTGCTCCCGACGGATTGTTGGGAGAGTTGATGATAACAGCCTTAGTCTTGTTGTTCAGAGCTGCCTTAAGATTATCAATGTCTATCTGAAGATCGTCCTTAGGCTGAACTACGACAAGCTTTCCGCCTGCACCCTCGGTAAATACTCTGTATTCCGGGAAGAATGGAGCAATTACAATAACCTCGTCACCCGGGAGAAGTATAGCATTAAGACTGACTGTAAGACTTGCTGCGGCACCGCAGGTGACATACATAAACTCAGGTTTGGCAGCTATGTCAAAACGCTTGTTAAGGTCTTCGGCAAGCTTCTGTCTGAGAGACATAAGACCTGCTGCGGTCGTATATCCGTGAAGTGCTATGCTGTCTCCTTTTATGAGCTCTGCTATGGCTTCATTTACACAATCGGGAGCGGGAACGCTCGGATTACCTATACTAAAGTCAAATACCTTGTCTGCACCTATCTCAGCCTTTCTGGCTGCACCGTATTCTGCAAGCTCTCTGATACAGCTTCGGCTCAATCCCCATGCAAGTTGTTTTTCCGGCAACATATATAATTCCTCCCTGATTTGGAATTTCTTTATACTCTGAATTCCTGAAATATCTCTTTAACAATTTAAAGCATAAATGATAATAACACAGTCAGATACGATTGTCATTACTGTGATACAAATAATTATAATAAAATAGAAATATGAGAGGGCGCTTATGATATTTTATAAGTGCTCTCTCATAGAAGTTTAAAAAAGTCAGACATTTCGGGTGGCAGTAAAAAACTTTTTCCGATATGTCTGACTTTTGAGTTACATTAAAAATGAAAAATTTTACAGCAGTCCTGCGAGGAAATCCGCAACAGTCTTGTGACCGGCAGCAGAGAAATGGTCTCCGTCCGGAGCAAGCTCAATGTCTATCTGCCCGAGGTCGGTGTAATCGATAGAGAGTTCCTTGCACATAAGCTTATAGAGCAATCCGCAGCGGCGAAGCTCAGTGACCTGACGCTCATCAGACCAGGGACCGATCTTGGTCTGTGCGGGACCGAGTATGCGTAGCTTCACACTTCCGTCCATTACGGCAGGATGCCAGAGAAGCTCAAGCAGGAGATTCTTCATTCGTTCTGTGGCACGCTCGGCGGTAAATCCGTAATTCATCTGCATGTCGTTGGCACCTAAGAGTATCCAAAGCTCTATGGGCTTAGTGTATTTGCCTTTATTTACATCATCAAGTATATCTGTAACTTCCTTGATCTCGGCTTCCGTGTGAGGTATCTGTCTGCCGTTTAAACCGACATTTACGGTAGTGCAGCCTGTTTCTGCGGCTAGTATGTCTACCCAGCGGTCCTTGGCAGGGTATCTGCCGCCCGATATAGGCTCATAGCCCCAGGTGTTTGAATCTCCGAAACATATAACAGTAGTATTATTCATGATCATTCTCCGTTTTTATGCCTTGCGCTTTTCTCGTCTTAGGAGCAGTGATTCGGCTCTGCGCTTTTTCATGTATTCTATGATATCAGCAAGCTCATCATTGTACTCGCGGTGATTGATATCAGGGAATGCACGGAGCAGACGTCCGTAGCTGTAATGCCTGTGCTCGGCAAGCTGCAGACGGAGCATATTGAACTCATCCTCAAGCTCGGACTTTGCAAGCGAACCTTGTATACGGCCTTCCTGTATCTTAACACCTGCGTCGAGACTACGCTGAGCTATTCTTTCGGTAAGATCATCACTGAAACCACGCATTTCGGCACCGAGACGGTTAAGTCTCTTAAGCTTGGTATTAAGCTTGGCAATAGTGAGTACGGTAATGATGCAATCGGCAACAAACAGCGCATAACATATGGCAACAAAGACATAGCCAAGCGGTCTGTCCATGATATAAACATTCAGTTCTACGACAGGATGAACGATAATCACAGCAAACAGTATGCAAAATCCCCATGCAAGAGAAAAACGTGCGCAGATATATCCGCCGAGATTGAAAGGCTCGTTGCTGTAATCCCACCATCTCATATGAAAGAGCTTATACAGAACAAAGCCGCCGACAAGCTCTATAAGTGTCGCAAAGGCTGTGCCGCATATAAAAAGCAGGAAAAGATGATGCTTCAGCGGCGACAAAAGCACGATTACGGACAGCATTCCTATTCCGTAAATGGGGCATACGGGACCGTTTAAGAAGCCGCGGTTTACGATAGTGCCCTTGCACAGAGCGTGGAATGCGACCTCAAGCACCCATCCTAAAAATGAATATAATAAAAAATATGCCGTCAGATAATAAAAATGCTGTATACTCATCTACAGTATAACCTCTTGAAATATTATTGTGATCATTCGGGTTTTGTTTAGATGCAGCGTTGATCTGCCATAATGGATTTGCGCAATGCAAAACATCCGTGGAGAACGCGGTCTAAATGTATTCCGAGCGAGCTGCATCATTTTGAGCTGATTTAAGAAGCATCAAAAGATAAAAGCCGAATAATCAACTATTTACTTATATAACATAAAGCTTATTTTATCATGAAAACTGCTGCAATAATCTGTGAATTTAATCCTTTTCATAACGGTCATGCGTATCTTATGAGAACGCTCCGCGAAAAATATGCCGTGGATCGTATAATAGCCATAATGAGCGGCAATTACGTTCAGCGCGGTGAGCCTGCGATATTTGACAAATACTTAAGAGCGGAATCTGCGCTCATAGG
>JAUNWP010000029.1:4960-9544 GCA_030540255.1 Eubacteriales bacterium
CAGATATATAGAAGCTATGATGCATAAATCGAAACAAAGGACTTTAATTTCACCGTATGCTGTGGGTGATGAAAGTTCAGCGTGCAATGCAGAAAGCCTTAAGTTCATGCAGGATAGCGAAGCCGGAGGTGCAGAAAAGCTTAAGTCTGTGCAGTATAGTGAAGCTGAGAGCGTGTCTGCCGGATCTATGTATGCTGCCAATAACATACTTGCAGTTGAATATATCAAAGCACTTAACAGCTTTGATACCGGGCACAAGATACAGCCTATAGCAATACAAAGGGTCGGTGACGGCTTTAATGCGGAAGAGGCAAAGGATGAAAAGTATTGTTCCGCTACAGCGATAAGAGCCGAGCTTGCAAAGCATTCGGTATACGGAAGTAAGCTTAATACCGAAAATGCTTCGGAAAGAGACAAGGACAAAAGCTTGTACGACACCAGAAAAGTGAAAACGGAAGTGTATACGGAACGCACTGCGAGTATCGAAGCCGGACGATCGGAGCTTAACGGATTTTTGGATAATTACGCGCCGAATATCGGGGAACTGATATTAAAGTACGCAGTAAAGCCTGTGGAACCGGACATACTGAGTGACTTGCTTAATAAGGAGCTGCTGACTGCAAAATACAGGGGAGGAGAGCTTGAACGCTGCCTTGATGTGTCAAAGGAGATAGCCGACAGACTTATTAAAAGGGCAGATGTTCCCCTTGGTTTCACGGAACGTATCAGGGATACCAAGACCAGACAGTATACCTATACACGTATATCCAGAAGTTTGCTGCATATAGTACTTGGTATCACCGATGCCGATATGGAGACGGCCAAGGCGGACGGCTATATTAAGTATCTCAGGATACTCGGCTTCAGACGGGAGTCGTCAGAGCTTATGAAGGAGCTTAAAAATAATGCAAGGCTTCCTATAGTCACCAAGATAGCGGACAATAAGGAGCTTATGAAAGATGAGATCTATTACAGCGGGATCTATTATGCTTTGACAGGAGCCAAGAGCGAGTATGAACGCTCCCCGGTGATAGTGGATTGAGATTATAATATACGAAATCCGGCACAAACATCTCGAAGCTGTTTCACAGCTCCTCGATGTTTACGGGGCGAGGCTTTTTAAGCCTCGTCCCGTAAATAAGACATACAAGTGAATTTGCCCGTGAACGGTCAATTCGCTTATGTGTCTTATTTTTGTGCCGATTTTCCACAAAAGCTGTAGGGGTACATAAGAAGTTTATAGTGATTTTTACTATAATTTGATTGTTTAAAAGAGATATTGTGATTATAATATTTTGTGCGGATCTATTTAATAAGCATAATCGGTCACGGATCTTTCCGGGTGCTTTACCTTATGTCTGATCTGCAATATTTTCGTAACTAAGAGAGTGTGTTTCAACACAGTCTTGTGTGGCCGTACTTGATCTGCGGTTTATATTTTTACATATTTGGGGGTAATTGAATATGGCAAAGAAAAAAATGACAGTCCTTGATTTTCAGAAGTTTAAGGATGAGGGTAAAAAATTCAGTTTTGTAACAGCTTATGATTACACAACTGCTTCTATAATCAATGACAGTGATGTTGAGGTAATACTTGTAGGTGATTCTCTCGGCATGATCATGCTGGGATATGATTCGACTGTTCCGGTAACACTTGAGGATGTTATTCATCATGCAAAGCCGGTAGTTAAGGGTGCTCCGGATACATTTATCATAGGTGATATGCCTTTCGGTACATATAATGTAAGCATTGAGGATGCTATCCGTAATGCCAACAAGCTTGTTAAGGAGACCGGTGTTGACTGCATCAAGCTTGAGGGCGGTGTTGAGATGGCTGATACCATCAGAGCATTGGTTAAGGCAGGTATCAATGTTATGGGACATATCGGCATGACTCCGCAGACAGCTACTTCATTCGGTGGTTTTAAGGTTCAGGGCGGAACTCCGGAGTCTGCAAGAAAGCTTATCGAGGATGCCAAGGCATTGCAGGAGGCAGGAGCATTCTCTATCGTAGTTGAGTGCGTACCGAGTGTTGTTGCAGAGGCTATGCAGAAGGAAGTAAGAGTGCCTATACTCGGTATCGGAGCAGGCCCTCATGTTGATTGCCAGGTTCTTGTTACTCAGGATCTCCTTGGTATGTACGGTGACTTCAAGCCAAAATTTGTTAAACACTTTGCAAATATCAGAGAAGAAATGGTCAAAGGACTTAATCTCTTCCATGAGGAGTCAGCAAGCGGAGCATTCCCGACACCTGAGTACAGCTTCAATAAGGCTGTCGAGATACCTTCGGTATACGGACCGGGAGATACATCAAAGTAAATGAAGATAGGATTTTTAGGCTGCGGTGCAATAGGCAGCATATATTCGGGATATATGAGCAGGGTGCATGATGTATATATTGTGGATACTGCACAGAAAATAGTTGATGAAGTAAGTGAGCACGGCATTCTCATAGATGAATGTGTTCCGGGACACGGAAGCGGCGATACCGTATGCTTCAGACCGAAGCTTATAACAACTGATCCAAGGGAGGTCGGAGAGGTAGATATACTTATAGTCTTTGTAAGATATATGTTCCTTGAGGCGGCCTGCCGTAATGCTCTTCCTATGATAGGCAGGAATACTGTTGTAATGACTCTGCAGAACGGAATCGGAAACTATGACGAGATCGCCAAGGTCGTTCCCGAGGAGCAGATCGTTATAGGCAACACCACTCATGCATCAACAGGTATAGGACCGGGTCATGTAAGACACGCCGGTACTGGTGTGACCAATATAGGCACCATCAAGGCAGATATGTCAAAGGCAAAGCTTTGTGCCAAGGCACTCGAAGAGGCAGGCTTTGAGGTATCGGTCAAGGATGATGTTATGGCGGTCATCTGGCACAAGGTCTTTGTAAATGTTGCCATCAATGCGATAACAGCTTTGCTTGAGCAGGAAAACGGATTTATTGCCGATAATAAATATGCACATGAAGCAGCAAGACTCCTTGTATCAGAGGCTGTTGATGTTGCTGTTGCCGGAGGCTGTAAGTTTGATAAGGAAGCAGAGATCGAAAATGCATTTAATGTAGCAGTTGCCACAGCGACTAATAAGTCATCGACCTTGCAGGACATCTTATCCAAGAAACAGACCGAGATACTTATTATTAACGGTGCCGTAAGCAAGACAGGAAGAGAGCATAATATCCCGACTCCTTATAATGATCTTATCGTTCAGCTTGTATCGGCTAAGCAGTCGGTATATCTGGGCAGATAAGTACTGCACAAAATTTGATGCATATTTATGCTTGACAATAGAATTGAGCGGAATATAATAAAAAACAAGTTTTACCAAAGTGCAGGGAGTTTTTTTAACAATGTCATTTAACTGTTTAAACAATGTCATTATCGTCGTGAAGGGGATCGTGATCGAGACCCTTAATTTCTGATACCCGGGAAACGGCGAAAAGCACTTTGAGTTGCAGATTTTTTTAGACCTCGTTTCCCAACGGGGTCTTTTCTTTTATGAAGAGGAGGATTTGAAAATGGAGATCAAAATCACAAAGAATCCGAATCCGGGTCAGAAGCCTCAGGATGAGTCGAAGCTTGGTTTCGGAAAGGTATTTACAGATCATATGTTTTTATATGACTGGAACGACAAGGAAGGCTGGCATGATGCAAGAATAGTTCCTTTCGGAGATCTTGTGCTTCATCCTGCATCAACTGTTTTCCATTATGCACTTGAGGTATTTGAGGGACTTAAGGCATATCGTACGGCATCAGGTGATGTTCAGCTCTTCAGACCTGAGGAGAACGCAAAGCGTATGTTCAATTCCGCAGAGCGTATCGGACTTCCGCCGGTTCCTGTAGATGATTTCGTAGAGGCAGTCAAGACACTTATCTCTGTAGATAAGGACTGGTGTCCGCATAGTGACGGATGCTCACTCTACATCAGGCCGTTCCTCTTCGGAACAGATCCGAGTGTAGGTCTTCACACACTTCACTCAGCTCAGTTCTGCATCATTGTTGCTCCTTCGGGCGCATACTATGCAAACGGTATCAATCCGGTCAACATCATGATCGAGACTCATGATGTACGTGCGGTAAGAGGCGGTACAGGTTATACAAAGTGCGGAGGAAACTATGCCGCAGCTCAGAGAGCTACAGTTGAGGCAGAGAAGAAGGGCTTCAATCAGGTACTTTGGCTTGACGGTGTACACCAGAAGTATATCGAAGAGGTCGGCGCTATGAACATTATGTTCAAGATAGACGGCAAGATCGTTACTCCTAGTATCGCAGAGAAGACCGTACTTCCGGGAATCACACGTATGAGCATGCTTCAGGTACTCAGAGACAAGGGCTATGAGGTCGAGGAGCGTAAGATCAGTGTTGACGAAGTAACTGAGGCCTGCAAGGCAGGTAAGCTTGAGGAGGCCTGGGGAACAGGTACGGCAGCAGTTGTTTCTCCTGTAGGCGAGCTTCAGATCGAGGGCGTTGATTATGTTATCAACGGCGGCAAGATCGGTGAGACAACACAGATGCTCTATGATACACTTACAGGCATTCAGTGGGGCAAGCTCCCGGATACTTACGGCTGGACTGT
>JAUNWP010000029.1:9644-22654 GCA_030540255.1 Eubacteriales bacterium
ATCGTTACTTACGGGATCGGAGGAGATATGGATAAGATAATCATTACGGTAGTCGGTAAGGATACCATAGGTATCATTGCTAAGGTATGCAGCTATCTGTCTGACAATAAGATCAATATACTTGATATTACTCAGACTATAGTCGGAGGATATTTCAACATGATGCTTATCGGAGATATTGCGGCCTGCGATAAGGAATTCGGTATTGTTGCCGATGAACTTAAGGATCTCGGAGAGGATATCGGTGTGCGTATACTTGCTCAGAAGGAAGAGATATTCACAAAGATGCATCGTATCTGATCGGCTGATCGGGATAATTTGATAAAGTTGTCGTGACCGTTTCGGATAAAGGTGATGATTCGGCTGAGCATCCGAAGGATGAACGGTTACAGGTTTTGTATGGGTCAGGGAATAAAATATGATAAATATCAGCGAGGTTCGTGAGACCAATAATATGATAGAACAGGATCTGCTTGATGTGCGTACCATCACGCTTGGCATCAGCCTGCTTGACTGCGTGGATTCGGATCTTGAGAAGCTGAACAAAAACATTTACAACAAGATAACAAGACTGGGCAAGGATCTGGTCAAGACCGGAGAGGAGATATCCAAGGATTTCGGAATTCCTATCGTCAATAAGAGAGTTTCCGTTACTCCTATTGCTTTGGTAGGCGGTAATGCCTGCAAGACTCCTGAGGATTTCGTTACCATAGCAAAGACTCTTGATAAGGCGGCTAAGGCTATCGGCATCAATTTCCTCGGCGGCTATTCCGCTCTTGTCAATAAGGGTATGACTAAGGCTGAGAGACTTCTCATCGAGTCTATCCCTCAGGCACTTGCAGAGACGGATTTTGTATGTTCTTCGGTAAATGTCGGTTCGACAAAGACAGGCATAGATATGGATGCCGTTCGCCTCATGGGTGATGTTATCAAGAAGACCGCAGAGCTTACTGCAAAGGATGATTCCATCGGTTGTGCAAAGCTTGTAGTATTCTGTAATGCGCCTGATGACAATCCTTTCATGGCAGGCGCTTTCCATGGCGTGACTGAGGGTGATGCAGTCATCAATGTCGGAGTCAGCGGACCCGGAGTAGTCAAGACTGCACTTTCCAAGATAAGAGGAGAGAGCTTTGAGGTACTTTGCGAGACTATCAAGAAGACTGCATTTAAGGTAACCAGAGTAGGACAGCTCGTTGCCAAGGAGGCTGCCGCAAGACTGGATGTGCCTTTCGGTATAGTGGATCTTTCACTTGCTCCCACACCTGCTATCGGAGATTCCGTTGCCGAGATACTTGAGGAGATGGGACTTGAGCGTACAGGTGCTCCGGGAACTACGGCTGCACTTGCCATACTTAATGATCAGGTTAAGAAGGGCGGAGTTATGGCTTCCTCTTATGTAGGCGGACTTTCGGGTGCATTCATTCCTGTCAGTGAGGATCAGAGCATGATCGATGCAGTTGAGGCAGGAGCACTCAGCATAGAGAAGCTTGAGGCTATGACCTGTGTATGCTCTGTAGGACTTGATATGATAGCAATCCCGGGCAATACATCTGCGGCAACTATTGCGGGTATCATTGCAGATGAGGCTGCCATAGGCATGATCAATCAGAAGACTACGGCAGTCAGAGTTATTCCTGTAGTCGGTAAGGGAATCGGTGATAATGCGGTATTCGGAGGCCTTTTGGGTTATGCACCTATTATGAAGGTAAATGAGTTCTCATGTGATGATTTTGTAAACAGGGCAGGACGTATACCTGCACCTATCCACAGCTTCAAAAACTGATGCGGATACCAAGTCTGTTGCATTTACATAAAGGTGAGTCGTGGCAGAAGTTAATAATATAAAAGGAATAATATTTTTTGATCTTGACGGCACCTTATTGGATAATCATTCCGATAAGGTGCCTCAGTCTGCTCTTAAGGCAATTGATAAGCTTAAAGAGGGCGGATATAAGGTGGCTCTGTCTACCGGCAGAGACATGGATACTCATTACAGCAGCAGATATATGTCTGTGGTCAATCCAGATGCTGTCATACACCTTAACGGCAACAAGATAAGCGCGGAAGGAAGACTCTTGTTCAGACATATAGTGGATGTGGCTTTGCTTAGAGAGATATATGATTTCTGTAAGCCGAATGATATATGTGTGGGCTGTTCTGTCGGAAATGAGGATTTCTATATAAATCCAGCCAAGAAGATCAAGGCAGATATGGCTTACAACAGTTTCCTCAAGAGGAATTTTGTGCCATTCGAGGAGATATTTGAGAGGGGTGTCGAGGTGTCGGCATTGTCATTTGCCGGAGACATCAATACCGAAGGAAAGGTATTTGAGAGGAAATTTCCGAATCTCAGACTGTTCTCCTTCAGTGACGGTCAGGGAGCGGATATAGTTGAGGCAGGATTTACTAAAGCCGAGGGCATGCTTAAGCTTTGCGACTATTACGGTGTAGCTTATGACAATACCTTTGCCTTCGGAGATTCGCAAAATGACATTGCGATACTTGAACAGGCTGGAATAGGCATAGCTATGGGAAATGCCGATCCTCTTGCAAAAGCCGCTGCAGATTATGTTACAGATAATATAGATGAGGACGGAATATACAAGGCCTGCCTCAGATTCAGACTGATATAATAATATGATATCGGGATAAACAGGTCGAAAATTCAAATAAAGCTTGTATGCGGGAACATTTCAGACCTTGGAAACATTCATTTTATTTCAAAATCAAGGGATCAAGATGAGAAAACAGATAACGGAATTAAGAGAAAAAATGAAGGAGCTTGGGATCGATGTTTACATCGTTTCCGATAAGGATGAGCATTTGAGTGAGTACACAGATGCTCATTTTTGCGCTTTGGAGGAGTTTTCCGGTTTTACCGGAGGAGACGGTACACTTGCGGTAAGCATGAATAATGCCGCGCTTTGGACCGACGGCAGATATTTTACTCAGGCCGAGGATGAGCTTAAATGCAGCGGAATCGAGCTTATGCGTATTGGAGTCGCAGGAACCATTCCCTTACTTAAATGGATCATGGATGAGCTTCCTCAGCAGGGAACACTAGGCTTTGACGGAAAATGCGTATCGTATTTTGACGGATGTACTTATCTGAGAGCGCAAAGTCGCGGAGCAAAGTCAATAACAGATAAGGATGTATGCGGACTTTGCTGGAAGGACAGACCGGCGGAGACTGTGACTAAGGTCTGGCTCCAGGATGAGATGTATTGCGGAAAGCCTGCTTCGGTAAAACTTGCCGAGCTGAAAGCTCAGATGGCAGCCGTGGGAGCCAAGACTCATGTACTTGCCACACTTGACGATATTGCCTGGCTGCTCAACTTAAGAGCCTCCGACATAGAGTGCAATCCGGTTTTTGCCGCATATATGATAGTAACGGCAGAAAGTGCCGTGCTGTATTCGGATGCAAGACATTTCGATAAAGAGATACTTTATTATCTCAGTATCTTGGGTGTAGAACTCAAGGATAAGGATGCGGTATTTGAAGACATTACAGAGGTGGCTTCGCCTGTGCTTATAGACAGAAAACGTTCAAGTTATGAACTTTGCAACAGTATTCCGGCGGGCTCACATCTTATTGACCGTATGAATCCGGAGATGACGGCAAAATGCATAAAAAATGATATAGAGCGTAAAAATATACGCATAGCTCAGCATAGGGACAGCCTTGCGGTCACAAGGTATATGCACTGGTTTAAGACTGTTGTTCTTCCGGCAGCAGCTGCGCTTAAGCCGGGGGAAAATTCAGGATATACCGAGTGGAGTACTGCCGAAAAGCTGCATGAGCTTAGAGCTGCGGATAAGCATTTTCTGGATGAGAGCTTTCATACCATATCTGCTTACGGTGCAAATGCCGCAATGGCGCATTACATGCCGTCTGAGTCAAGACCTGTTGCAATAGAGCCTCACGGCCTCTATCTTGTGGATTCCGGCGGACATTATTATGAAGGTACTACGGACGTGACAAGGACATGGAGCTGCGGAGAACTTAATAATGAGGAGAAAACTGCTGTTACCCTGTCGGTTATTGCAAATCTCAGACTTGCAGATGCAAGATTTCTCGAGGGCTGCTCCGGAATAGCGCTTGATTATGCCGCAAGGGAGCCTTTCTGGAGAAGAGGCATGAATTTTAATCACGGAACCGGTCACGGTGTAGGACATGTGCTTAATGTACATGAGGGACCTACCGGGATTCGTTATAAGGCAGGAACGATAGAAGGTGCCTATCCTATGCTTGAGGGTATGTATGTATCGGATGAGCCGGGATATTACGAAGCCGGAAAGTACGGTGTCCGTATAGAAAACATGCTGCTCGTGCAGAAGGACTTAAGCAACGAATACGGCAATTTCTGCAGTTTCGAGACCTGTACTTTTGTTCCTATGGATAAGGAATGCATAGACATTTCCCTTATGAATGATGAGGATATCAGACTGTACAATGCCTATCAGCAGAGAGTGTATGATGAACTTAGTCCGGATATGGATGAGGCTGAGCGTGCATGGCTGAAGGAAGCCTGTGAGCCTTTGCGCAGAGACTGATCTGATGCTTTGTTTGTGGGCTTTATGAATGATTCTGTGCAGGCGACCACTTCTTTGAAATATTGATAAAATCCGGCAATTTCATAGACAGATCCTCATACAGGTGGTTTAAAGAGCATGAGAAAGCATTTTTGTGCAAGTTTGGTTCCAAGTGCGGTACATGTACTTGAAGGGTTTCTCTCAGCTTTGATTTTTGGTAGTATATATTTATACGGCATATCGATAAGTCTTAATGACAGTATCGCCGTGCCGGTAAGGGTGAAATAAAGTAAGTGTATATTCATAATACGGAGGTACGTTAATGAATAAGGAATGTATGGAGAAGGGACCGATAACGGAGGAGCTTCTTACAAGGATGAACGAATGGTGGAGAGCAGCCAATTATCTGTCTGCGGGACAGTTGTATCTGCTTGAAAATCCGCTGCTCAGGAAGCCTCTCACCAGAGAGATGATAAAGAAGAAGATAGTCGGTCATTGGGGCACGGTTCCGGGACAGAACTTCGTATTTGTTCATCTTAACAGAGTGATCAAGAAATATGATCTTGATGTTATATTGCTCTCAGGACCGGGACACGGCGGTAATTTCTATATTGCAAATGAATACCTTGACGGCACATATTCGGAGACTTATCCGAATATATCTCAGGATGAGGCCGGTATGGCAAAGCTCTTCAAGCAGTTCTCATTTCCGGGTGGAGTTGCATCACATTGCGCTCCCGAGATCCCGGGTTCAATCAATGAGGGAGGCGAGTTAGGCTACGGCGTAGCTCATGCCTTTGGTGCTGTATTTGACAATCCGGATCTTATAGCGGCTGTTACGGTCGGAGACGGAGAAGCGGAGACCGGACCGCTTGCAACCTCATGGCAGAGCAACAAGTTCCTTAATCCTATAGGCGACGGAGCCGTACTTCCGATATTGCACCTTAACGGCTACAAGATAGCCAATCCGACAATATTTGCAAGAATGTCGCATGAGGAAATAGTATCCTTCTTCCACGGCTGCGGATGGGAGCCTTATTTCGTAGAGGGTGACGATCCTATGAGCATGCATCGCAAGATGGCTGAGACCATGGATACGGTCATCGAAAAGATAAGAGCCATCCAGAAGCATGCAAGAGAAAATAACGATCCGACAAGACCGGTATGGCCTATGATAGTACTTCGTACACCTAAGGGATGGACAGGCCCCAAGGAGGTTGACGGTAAGAAGATAGAGGGATATTTCCTTGCTCATCAGGTGCCTGTGTCAATGGATAAACCGGAGCATCTTGAGATACTTGAAAAGTGGCTTAAGAGCTATCATGCAGAGGAGCTTTTTGATGACAAGGGCAGACTTATTCCTGAGATAGCAGAGCTCTCACCGGAGGGTAATGCCCGTATAGGCAAGAATCCGCATGCAAACGGAGGCTTGCTGCTCAGAGACTTGAGGCTCCCGGATTTCAGGGATTACGGAATAGATGTCAAGGAGCACGGTGCCGTGGAAGGACAGGATATGTCCGAGCTTGGCAAGTACGTCCGTGATATATTTAAGCTTAACGAAGAATCCAAGAACTTCCGTATCTTCGGACCGGATGAGACTAATTCCAACAGACTTAATGCCGTATTCGAGGTAGAAAATAGGACCTGGGAGTCGGAGCAGCTTGATACAGACGATCATCTTGCATTTGACGGAAGAGTAATGGATTCAATGCTCTCTGAGCATATGTGCGAGGGCTGGCTTGAGGGTTATCTGCTTACCGGAAGACACGGATTCTTCGCAACTTACGAGGCATTTGCACGTATCATTGATTCCATGGCTGCACAGCATGCCAAGTGGCTCAAGATATGCAGAGATCTTCCGTGGAGAGAGCGTATAGCATCACTCAACCTGATCATGTCATCAACCGTATGGCAGCAGGATCACAACGGCTTCACTCATCAGGATCCGGGATTTATGGATCATATCGCCAACAAGAAGGCAGATGTCGTAAGACTTTATCTTCCGCCGGATGCCAACTGTCTGCTCTCTACCTTTGACCATTGCATCAAGAGCCGTGATTATGTAAATGTCATAATCGCCAGCAAACATCCGCGTCCGCAGTGGCTCAGCATGCCTGAGGCTGTTAAGCACTGTACGGAAGGTATAGGCATATGGGATTGGGCAGGAAATGATAAGGGAGAAGAGCCGGATATAGTATTTGCCTGTGCCGGAGAGACACCTACACTTGAAGCGCTTGCTGCCGTTTCGATACTTAATAAGGAGCTTCCGGAGATCAAGATCAGATTTATCAATGTAGTCGATCTCTTCAAGCTTCAGCCTGCCAGCGAGCATCCGCACGGACTTACGGATGCGGAGTACGATCTTTTGTTTACAAAGGATAAGCCTGTAATATTCAATTTCCACGGATATGCAAGCCTTGTGCATGAGCTTACCTACAGAAGACATAATAACCGCCTTATGCATGTAAGAGGCTACAAGGAAGAGGGCACGATCACGACTCCGTTTGATGTTCGTGTACAGAATTCAATAGACAGATTCCATCTCGTAATAGAGGCGCTTAAATATCTTCCGCAGTTAGGCAACAGAGGAGCCTATCTTTATCAGCTCATGAATGATAAACTGATAGAGCATAAGCAGTATATCCATGAGTACGGAGTGGATCTTCCTGAGGTTGCAAACTGGATCTGGGGTGAATAATGTCTGAGGAAAAAAGCAAAAAGGAAATATGGTCTATAAATGAGCGCCGTGAGTGGTGGGAGAGATATAAGGAGACTGTAAATAAAGCCGGGGAGCAGGCTGTATTCGGAAACGGATGCGGCAGCTCCTTGGGAGCTTCGTCTTATTATACAGGTTCCGGCATACAGTTTGGCTCGAGCATGGCACAGATAAGCTCCGCAGCGGTTTTGACCGGATCCTACAATTTAGGCTCATATAACTTAAGCTCCTTCGGCTTGGACTCATACAATTTGAGTTCATACAGTTTAGGCTCGTATCATGTCGGTTCTTTCGGTTTGGGTTCATATGCTTACGGCTCCTTCGGAAGCGGATTAGGATCGGGAGCATTTACATACGGATTTGATCTTACAAAGCTTGGCTACGGTATGGAACTTATATAATTATGAACGCTTTTCATTCCTTCTGGTCTGAACCTAATAAGATCAAAAATAACAAAGAGATAAGACTTCCGGACTATGAACAACTGACAGCTGTATTGTCTGCACTTAAATGGAGACAACATAACGGTGATATCCGTATGATTACCGACAGCTGCGGAAGAGAGTATCTCGAGGATATAGGACTTACATGGATATGGAACAGCATCGATACCGAACTTGATTCGTTATCCGGCACTGTGGATCCTTTTTTGTTCTGGGCAGAAGGAAAGCTACGGGCACTTGAGATCATGTCTGCTCCCTGTGTTATGCTTGATACGGACATGATCATATGGGAAAATGTCGATACTTTTATCGATAGATATGATGTCACTGCCGCCCACTCGGAGGACTTAAATCCGAGTGTTTATCCGGATCCTTCTTGCTTTGGATTTAAGGACGATTATCGTATTCCGGAAGAATGGGATCTTAGTCTTAAGGCTGCAAATACGGCATTTTTGTGCATTAAGGATGAGGAACTAAAATCATATTACACAGCTTCGGCTATGGAATTTTCGAAGCATCTTGCGGAGGGCTGTACGGATCCGGTCAAGAGTATGTGCTTTGCCGAACAGCGTATACTGCCTATGTGCACCGCTGTAAAACATAAGAGACTCGGATATCTCTTTGACACAACTGAGGTATACAGGCAGACTGTGGCAACTCATACCTGGGGTTTTAAGCGTGTGCTTGATCTTAATGAGAATGCGAGAGAGCAGCTTTGTATGCGCATGATAAAACGCATATATGAGGATTTTCCGGAGTATTCGGATAAGCTTCAAAATTGCCGTGATCTGAAAAAATATCTCGATAAGTATAATAAGTCGAAAAAAAGTGCTTGCACAGAATGAAAAATAATGATAATATATTAACGCTGTCTGAGTGATTCACGCAGACAGCAAATAGGGGCATCATCCAATGGTAGGATACCGGTCTCCAAAACCGTCAATCTGGGTTCGAGTCCTAGTACCCCTGTCAGAAATTCATACCTATAGAGAGTGCGTGAGAGACAAGCTCGTTGACCGCACAGCAACCGCTCTGAGGAGTAAGGTGCTAAAGCTTGGTTGATGGGTTCAGATATTGTTTACTTACCCCGACGCCAAAGCGCCGGGGTTTTTAGTTTCATAGGAAATTGCGTCCTATGAAACTAAAAAACGCTCCGCGGGATGCGCACTCGCGCGAATGAGAAAACTGTCGCAAGCGACCGCGCTCGGCGCGAGAATGTGCCAAGGCACATTCTTTTTAAGATATATAAAGTGAAGTACATGCTGTGGCATGAGAGTTATATAAACCTTTAAACATTTTTATTTGATTATTTCAGGAGAAATGATGAACAGAAGATTTTTTACATCTGAATCGGTAACGGAAGGACATCCGGATAAGGTCTGCGATCAGATCTCGGATGCTATCCTTGACGCTATCCTTGCAAAAGATCCGGAGGCACATGTTGCCTGCGAGACATTTACAACAACAGGTACTGTTATCTGCATGGGAGAGATAAGCACCTCAGCTTATGTAGATGTACAGAGCATCGCAAGAAATGTAGTTAACGAGATAGGCTACAACAGAGATGATATGGGCTTTAACGGTAATTCCATCGGAGTTATGTCTGCTATTCACGAGCAGTCAGCTGATATCGCAATGGGCGTTAACGAGTCACTTGAGTACAAGGATGGTGAGACCGACGAGGCTAACTTAAGAGGAGCAGGAGATCAGGGTATCATGTTCGGATTTGCCTGTAATGAGACCGAGGAGTATATGCCGCTTGCAACAACTCTTGCACATAAGCTGGCAATGAGACTTACTGAGGTCAGAAAGAACGGTACTTTCGATTATCTCAGACCTGATGGCAAGACTCAGGTTACAGTAGAGTATATCGACGAGAAGCCTGCACGTGTAGATGCTGTCGTTCTCTCAACTCAGCATTCTGCGGATATCAGTCTTGATGTTCTCAGAAAGGATATGATCGAGGAAGTTATCAGGAAGATCATTCCTGCCGAGCTTATCGACGACGAGACAAAGTTCTATATCAATCCTACAGGCCGTTTCGTAATCGGAGGACCGGAGGGAGATACAGGTCTTACAGGAAGAAAGATCATCGTTGATACCTACGGCGGAGCTGCAAGACACGGCGGCGGAGCCTTCAGCGGCAAGGACCCGACAAAGGTTGACCGTTCGGCTGCTTATGCGCTCAGACATATTGCTAAAAATATAGTTGCTGCAGGTTTTGCCGATAAGTGTGAGATCCAGGCTGCTTATGCTATCGGTGTTGCCAAGCCGGTATCGATAATGGTTGATACCTTCGGCACGGGCAAGTATACTAACAATCAGATAGAGGATGCCGTAGCTAAGGTGTTTGATCTCAGACCTTATTCGATCATCCGTGATCTTAAGCTCAAGAGACCTATCTATCGCAAGACTGCTGCTTACGGACATTTCGGAAGAAATGACGAGGATTTCAGCTGGGAGAAGCTTGATAAGGTTGAGGAGCTCAAGAAGGCTATCGAGACTGTATAAGCCGGAGAGTAATTCGTATTATGGAAAATCTGACAGGAAAATGTGTGGTCTTAGGTATTTCGGGCGGCATAGCGGCCTATAAGATGGCAAATGTAGCATCAGCTCTGCATAAGGCGGGAGCGGATGTGCATGTTATCATGACCAAGAATGCTACAGAATTCATCACACCGCTTACTTTCGAGACACTTACCAACAATAGGTGTTCGGTTGATACCTTTGACAGGAATTTTAAGTATGATGTGGCACATATTTCGCTTGCGAAGGCTGCCGATCTTATAGTTGTGGCACCAGCTACTGCGGATATCATAGCCAAGATGTCACACGGCATAGCAGACGATATGCTGTCAACGGTAGTGCTTGCGGCAAAATGCAAAAAGCTTGTGGCACCTGCCATGAATACAGGCATGCTCGAGAATCCTATAACGCAGGACAATATCAAGACACTTGTTAAGTACGGATTTGAGATAATTCCGTCAGATGAGGGGCATCTTGCCTGCGGAGATACGGGCAGCGGCAAATTGCCTGATCCGGAAGTAATATGTGACTGGGTATGCAAAGAGATCGCATATGAAAAGGATATGAAGGGCATCAAGCTTGCGGTAAGTGCCGGACCGACCAGAGAGGCACTTGATCCTGTGAGATACTTAAGCAATAAGAGCTCGGGCAAGATGGGTTATGCCATTGCGAGAGATGCAATGCTCAGAGGCGCGGAAGTTACACTTATATCGGGTCAGACTGCGCTTCCACCTGTGCCGTTTGTCAAAAATATCAGGATCACATCCACACATGAGATGTTTGAGCAGTTTAAGGCTGTACTTGACGATACCGATATCATCATCAAGGCTGCCGCTGTGGCGGATTACAAGCCAAAGACTGTTGCAGAGAACAAGATCAAGAAGAAGGACGGAGACATGTCCGTGGAGCTTGAGCGCACCGAGGATATCATTTCCCATTGCGGTGCAAACAGACATGAGGGACTCTTCATCTGCGGCTTCAGCATGGAGACCGAGAACATGATCGAGAACTCTACGGCAAAGCTCAGCAAGAAGAATCTTGATATGATAGTTGCCAATAATCTTAAAGAACCCGGCGCCGGATTCCAGGTAGATACAAACATAGTCACACTCATAACCAAGGACGGAGCGGATACGCTTCCGATCATGAATAAGGATGAGGTGGCACATGTGCTTCTTACCGAGATATTAAAGCGCAGAAATAAGTAAATTAAGATATAAGCCCCCGAGAGACGGGATATGTTCATCAGTAGTTATACATATCCATTGACTCTCGGGGCTTTTTTATCGATTAAAAACTCAAAGTTAATTCTGTAATGAAAGTGTAATAGATTTTTTTCGCCTTATATGAGATAATATTTTCCATGAAAGTGACTAAATCTTGTAATAATAAAATAAAGCGCTGCGGGATGATTCTTGCCGCAGCGATATTTGTGTGCGGGGGACTTAATATCTGCGGAGAGCATGAGCTTAAGAGCTATGCGGCAGAGAGCAGCAGGACCATAGGGTATGATGTAACCAAGGTAGAGAAAAACAAAAAGGACGAAGCTGTCGTAAGCGCTGCCGAGACCGAGGAGGAGTCTGAGATACGTACACCTAAGTACACTCCTATCAGCACTGAAAAGACAGACAGAGGCTCATACTTTGGAGGCGGATCACTCACTATGCTTTGCAATAAAGATAATGACGCACAGAATATGTCATTTATCTTTGATACCGGAGAGGGGCTGATAGTTGTCGACGGAGGCTGGGATACCAACGGAGAGTCGCTGCTTAAGGAGCTTAAGACACGCGGTGGCAATGTCAAGGCATGGCTTATCACTCATCCTCACAGAGATCATGCTTATGCACTCGCATATATTCTCAATAATCACGCCAATGAGGTCAATATAGAGAATATCTACTACAGTTTCTTCGACAGAGACTGGTATGTGAAAAATGATGACGAGTCCGTCATGATATATGATGCTCTTATGTCAGGCTTTGCAAAACTTCCGCAGGACAGGATACACGGCGATATTAAAGCCGGAGATGTTATCGAGGTCGGCAAGGCTAAGATACAGGTGCTTAACAATGCTTATGATATCAAGGCGAATTCCGGCAACAACAGTTCGGTGTGCTATATGATATCCATGAACGGATGCAATGTTGTCTTTCTAGGGGATATGGGAGTTGCCGCAGGCAATCTTATGGCAGAGGATGTCGATCTGAGATCTTTGAAATGTGATATCGTTCAGGTGGCTCACCACGGACAGGAGGGCGTAAGCTATAACTTCTACAGTCAGCTTGCACCTAAGGTCATGATGTGGCCTACACCCGGTTGGTTGTGGTACAACGACACAGGAAACGGGAGGGACAGCGGCCCGTACAGCATTGCACAGACAAAGTCCTGGCAGCATGGATTGGTTGTTAAGGAGTATTACGTCGCAAAGGACGGAGACCACACGGTTTATTGATGTACGCAGCTTGACGATAAGCTTTTGGCATAAGCAGTAATTACAGTGAGATTTCATTGCTTAAAAAACAAATATGAAACAGATACGGCACTCGGGGTTCAGGCTCCGGGTGCTTTATATTATCTGAGAATGTAACATCATCAATTATCACTTGAAAAATATTTGCTGATGGAGAAAGCAACGAAAAATCAGATATTCGAAAATTTCGAATAACTGCTGCGAACGGCAAACTAGTGCATTTTCTTACTTTACAAATAAATCGCTATGTGTTCGTGTTCTGGATAAATTGATTTGTCCAAACAATGTCTAAATGATTACTCATTCTTTTAACGCCCTC
>JAUNWP010000030.1:0-2692 GCA_030540255.1 Eubacteriales bacterium
CACCGTCATATATAAATTTTCCTGTGCCTCTGACGCTTACTCTGTCACCTTCCTTGAGCGTTTTCCCTGCTGCCTGAGCAATGCGTCCGTTAATGTATACTCTCTCCGCATTTATCACCTCTGCAGCTTTTTGCCTCGATACTCTGTATAAAGCCGCAATGACAGCATCAACACGCTCAGAGGCAACATTTACATGAAGGAACTCGAATTCCTGCATTCCGCCTATGCCTGTTTCCTTAAATTCATTGAGACTTAAGACGGTACAGTTGATATCGGTATGTCTTACCTTGGTGAGTTCCCTTGATATATATTCCGCCATATCAGCCCTAACATAAATGACTGCCGTGGGCTCGCATTTCCTGCCCGTTTTATCTGTGAAAAATCTACAGCTCTTGTTATGTGGATCCGTATCCGTACCTGCTGCCTTGGCTGCCTGCTCCTTACCCGGTTTAAAGACTCTGATATCGCCTACAAGCTCACGCTCTATACCGAGATTCATAAGTGCTCCGAGAAAATCTCTGTGTGTAAGCTCATCGGCATAACGGGCATTGACTGCCGCCGCTATGATAACGGCTATGCTTTCCGCTTCGGCAGTCTCCCTGTCCATATAGTCGGGAAGAAAAAATGCTATACACCTGTCAGACTCTTCTCCGCCTCCAAAGAGAAAATGTTCGGCAGTTTTATACTCTCGTTCAAGAGCATGATATATGCTCTGCTCCTCAAGACTTAAGAAGCCTACTGTCTTAAGAATATTTCTGTCATAGGCTATATTATCGGCATCCGACAGCTTTTTTCGAATGAGTTCAGAATTTTCCATGATCCTTCTCGTAGTCTATAAACATCATTATAAATACAGCAAACAGCAAGGCTGAGCTGCACAGTATAGCCTTGGCTGCAAAAAGCTTAATAAAGAAATTACCTGCAATCGCACCGCAGACAAAGGCAAGTATGATCTCATAATAAAGTCCCGCCTTATGCAGGTATTCCCTCTCCCCGGTCTGAAAGAACATACACAGATTCTGTGTTCCGCTCCTCGTATTACCTATGCACATGGTAGTAGCGATCGCATTGCCTCTTATCTTTCTGAAGCTCTCTACCTGTATTCCGCAGGCAAAGGATATAAGTGAGTTGGCAAGTATATTGTAATCTGTTGATATAAATGCGACCACGCACAGTATCAAGGCTTCGACCAGCACTGCCGTCTGCCTCCAGTGCAGTCTCTTGCCTTCCTTGTAATGCACAACCTCGGCAAGTGCTATTCCGATTATAAAGGATAATATAGGCGCCAGATATCTTAATGCTCCGCCCCAGTTTCCCTCTGAGAGATTTACACCGAAAAGCAGTATATTACCGGTCTGGGCATTTGCAAAAACATGATCTCTGTATATGTAAGAATATGCATCCATAAAACCGCCCGAGATCGCAAGTAACGAACCGAGGCGTATAGTCTCCGACATTTGCTTTGCAGCATTCATTATCAACAGTCCTTTCGCTTACTTAAGCTTTTCGGCTACCATTGCGGCGCATCCGTATATACCCGCCGCATTGCCAAGCTCTGCACAAACTATATCGGCATCCCGAGACGGAGTATAAGCAAATTCCTCATAGCCTTTTCGTATGGCTGCAAGAACCGACTCTCCTGCCTTACTCATCCCGCCTCCGATAATATAGCTCTCCGGATCTATGCTGCAGGAAATGCTGCTCATGGCAAGTCCGAGACATCTTCCGAATATCTGCAAGGCGTAAGCCGCAAGCTCATCCTGTTTTTCCGCAAGCCCGCATATATCCTTGGCGGTGAATCCCGATATCTCAGAAAGCTTACTTCGTTTGCAAGGTATATTCAAGTCAAACAGATACTCTATATGTACTCTGTCTCGTACATCCTCATGCCTGCACTCTCCTTGATCCATCTCCTGTAATATTAGCAATTCTTTTACAAGACGAACCAAGCCGTTAGCCGAAGCGTATTGCTCGAGACAGCCCCTTCGTCCGCACATGCATTTACTTGTCTCTCTTGGATTGATGAGTATGTGTCCCACTTCTCCTGCCGCTCCGAAGGCTCCGCTTACCACTGCTCCGTGTGCCGCATAGCCGCCGCCCACGCCCGTTCCGAGTGTGAGCAGATAGCATGAGGAATAATTCCTGCCTGCACCGTATTTAAGCTCTCCGAGTGCTGCCACCGTCGCATCGTTTCCGAAGCATAATATATTGGTATCCGGCATCAGTTTACCCATCTCTGACTTAAGATCGGTGGTTCCGAGAGCTATATTTGTACAGTTTCTTGCAATTGCCTGTTCGTCTACGGCACCCGGAACTGCCGTTCCGACAGCTATCAGTCTATTGTCTCCGGCAGCCTCTTTGAGACTCCTTGCAGCATTTTCCAATATATGACTGCCATGCTCACTTATATCCGTCGGTATCTCCCATGAACGAAGCAGCTGCTCATTGCTGTCGAATAATCCTAATTTAGTTGTGGTTCCGCCAATATCGGCGGCTCCTATAATATTGCTCATCCTTACTGCTCCGTTCACATCATTCGTTAATGCTCTTCAGCTTTTGCTTTAGTTGGTATTTTTTCTTATCTTCCATTCAACCGGGGCTTCTGCCTGCCAGCGCCAGTTGCCGTATATAGTTCCGGGTACATTCATACGTGCATTATTATCAAGTCCCAGCAGATCCTGAAGCGGCAATA
>JAUNWP010000030.1:2792-5779 GCA_030540255.1 Eubacteriales bacterium
GGTACATTCATACGTGCATTATTATCAAGTCCCAGCAGATCCTGAAGCGGCAATATCTTTATAAATGCATCACTCTTATAAAAGTTGTCCATAAGCTTATCCCTAAGCTCAGAAGCCTCTTTTGAAAGGCTTAGCTCATTTTCACCGCATTCTGCCTCGCCCTTATGTACATTTTTCGCTTTGCAGCGGTTTATACACCAGCCTAACAGAGTCTCGTTGTCATGAGTTCCGGTATAGGATACACGGTCTTCGTCAGGCTCATAAGCAAATGCCGGATCACCGTTATAAAACTGCATTACGTCCATACCCGGAAAACCTGTTGTTGCCGTAAGTGCTCTGACACCCGGAGTCAGATATCCGAGATCCTCCGCAATAACAGGAAGCGGTCCGAGCTGCTCGTATGCTTTTTCAAAGAGTTCCTTGCCGGGGCCCGGCATCCAATGTCCTTCCTTGGCCTTCCTGCCCTTTGGTATCTCCCAATAGGCTTCAAAGCCTCTGAAATGATCCAGTCTGACTATATCGTATAATCTGAACGCACGTTTGAATCGTTCTATCCAAAAGCTGTATCCGTCCTCCTTAAGCTTATCCCAGCGGTACAGAGGATTGCCCCAGCTCTGACCTTCTTCGGAGAAATAATCAGGCGGCACTCCTGCCTCGGACTCCGATATGGTGAAATACTCCGGATGTCCCCATGCATCTGCCGAATCTGAAGAAACATATATAGGCATGTCTCCTATTATGCTTATACCTGCTTTGACAGCGTACTGCCTTATCTCATTCCAGCTTATATCAAATATATATTGTGCGTATCTGATGCTGTCCGCCGATCCGGCAAGCCGCTTATCCTCCCAAAGTTCCTTGGTATAGCTTGCATATTTTCCTCTTACCGACTTAAGCTTATTGTCGGCTCTCAGCTTCCGCACAGCCATATACATGGCGTAAATGTCTATCCACGCCGCATTTTCCTTAATGAAGGCAATATAAGGATCCGAAGAAGCCTCCTGCTTGGTATATCGCTCTGCAGGAAGTATCCTGCCGCCTACGGTTTTTCTGTATTCCTTATACTTACTGTCAAGCTCTTTAGCTGTAAACGGAAGCAGATCGATATTTCCTGCAAATGCAGATGAGCCCGCATAAGGGCTTCCCAACGGATCCGTAGGTCCGAGCGGAAGTATCTGCCAGTATCTGTCTCCATGGATCTTAAGCTTATCTATAAATGCCTTGCATTCTTCACCTATCACTCCGAGTCTGCCTTTGTCGTTGTTCGGAAGGCTTGTTATATGGCAAAGCACACCCATTCCGCCGTCCAAGAGCTTTCCGAGCCTTTGCTTCGGAGCAAAATAGATTATTGCAGAACCGAGACGGCCTAATTTTACTTCTATTTCCTTATCTGCCGCGCCTTCGGCTTTATATTCTTCTCCATCGGCATAGAGCTTTCCGCTTATAAGATCCGAAATATAGGCGTTAAGTCTTGGAAGCTTCACACTGTGCTCTGCTTCGTTGCTTCGATTGATAAGCACGGTCACAGCCTCGTTTCCAAGCTTCCTTGTATATCCTATGACATCCTTACCGACTGCAAACGGCTTGAAATCTCCATCTGTAAATATTTTATGCGAACGTCTTATGCCTATCGCATTGATGTAAATATTTTTACAATCATTGTCGCCGTCTCCCCATGGATAGCTCGCACGATTGTAAGGATCCGAATAGCCCTCCATGCCTATCTCGTCACCGTAATATACGGACGGCACTCCCGGCATGGTCATCTGCATAAGTGCCGCAAGCCACAGCCTTGATTTTCCGAGTCCTCTTTGCGCTTCGCTCAGATGATATTCCTTCTTCTCTTCCTCACTGAGTTCGGATTCCTCCGGAGCACCGCTTAAAACGGTAAGTATCCTTGCCTTGTCATGGCTTCCGATAAGATTAAGCGAGGAATAGAAGGCTTCCTTAGGATAATTTTCCGAGAGCGTATACATGCTCTCAGCAAACTCTCCGGCATCGCTTTTTCCTGTCAGAAATGCGCATACTCCGTCCCTGAAGGGATAGTTCATCACGCAGTCAAGCTCCTCGCCCTGAAAATACCGTCTCCTTACTCCGTAGCTCTCCTTGTTGGAGGCATCCTCCCAGACTTCCCCCATAAGCAGAGCATCATCTCCTGCTTCCTCTGTCATTGCCTGCTTTATGCCTGCAATAAAATCATCAGGCAGTTCATCCGCAACATCAAGTCTCCAGCCTCTTGCGCCAAGCTTCATATAATGTCTTACTACGCTGTCCTCCGACGCATATATAAGCTCACGCAGCGAAACGCTTTCCTCTCTGAGATTGGGAAGATCACCTACTCCCCACCAGCTGTCGTAACCGTCCTTGCTGTCGTTGTTGAAGCTGTACCATTCTCTGTAAGGAGATTCCTCACTCTGATAGGCTCCGAGCCCTTCATAGTTGCCGTATTTATTAAAATATATGCTGTCACATCCGGTATGATTAAATACTCCGTCAAGTATTACGGATATACCCTTAGATCTCGCTTTTTTGCAGAGACTCTCGAAATCAGCTTCATCTCCGAGCACCGGGTCTATGCTCATATAATCTCCGGTATCGTAACGGTGATTACTTGCAGCCTCAAATATAGGATTGAGGTAAATGATGCTCACTCCGAGTTCCTTAAGATAATCGAGCTTTTGCTCTATGCCCTTTAAACTTCCTCCGTAAAAATCCCAGGCTGCTATACTCTTGTCGGCATTTTTTTTATAGCACACAGGCTTGTCCCAATTTACGGCTCTCCTTAAGGGGCCATGCTCATGTCCTCTTATACGCGCCTCTACAGTATCGTCGTCCGCACCTTCCTCTCTTGCAAAGCGATCAGGAAAGATCTGATATACTATACCCTGCTTATACCAGTCCGGTACACTTCTCTCTTTATATACGCTTATCTGATATGAGGGACAATCTCCGTCGGCAGGATACAGCTTTCCCACACCTCCGTGTTT
>JAUNWP010000030.1:5879-11940 GCA_030540255.1 Eubacteriales bacterium
GGTACGGCTACATTTATGTAAGCTTCGTCCCCGCAGATCTTATTATACTTCATTTATCAGATAGATTTATGCTCAACATGCCAGATATTATCGGCATACTGTGCTATTGCTCTGTCTGCCGCAAACAAGCCCGATCTTGCGATATTGTGTATGCTCATATCATTCCATCTTGCTCTGTCAAGATAGGTCTCGGCCATACGCTTCTGCGCATTTACATAGCTGTCGAAATCCGCCAGCAGCATGAACTCGTCTGCCGGGCTTCCGTTGCCTCCGATGATAAGCCTGTTGTATATATCCTCATAGCTTTCACCGTCTCCGAAGCCTGCCCTCATATTGTCGAGCACATTTCTGACACGCTCATCACTGTTGTATATGCCCATAGGATCATAGCCGCTTGATTTAAGTGCATTGACTTCATCGGCATGCAGTCCGAAGAGGAACATGTTGTCATCTCCGATAAGCTCATGCATCTCGACATTTGCACCGTCAAGAGTACCTATGGTAAGCGCACCGTTCATCATGAACTTCATGTTGCCGGTTCCGCTTGCCTCCTTGCCCGCAGTTGATATCTGCTCCGAGACCTCGGCTGCCGGCATAAGATGCTCGGCAAGTGATACTCTGTAGTTTTCCATGAATACTACCTTGAGCCTGTCCTTACATACCGGATCCTTATCTATACAATCCGCAAGCGAGTTGATAAGTCTGATTATGCGCTTTGCGACAGCATATCCCGGGGCTGCCTTCGCTCCGAAGAGGAAGGTCTGAGGTGTCTTGATAAAATCTCTGTCGTCATGCAGCTTCTGATAGAGATAAATGATATGAATGACATTGAGCAGCTGACGCTTGTACTCATGCAGACGCTTTGCCTGAACATCGAATATCGAATTCGGGTCTATGATAACGCCCTGCTCCTTATACATATAGTCGGCAAAGCTCTTCTTGTTTGCCGTCTTTATCTGCTCTATACGCAGCTGTGCCTCTTTTCCTCCTGCAAGCTTATCAAGCTTCTCAAGTGCGGATGCATGAGTCAGGTATTTATCTCCTCCGAGGTAATCTCTTATAAAGCCGTCAAGTCCCGTATTGATCTCGGCAAGCCAGCGTCTGTGGTCGATACCGTTTGTGACGTTATGGAACTTCTCAGGCGTCATGCTGTAGAAGTTCTTAAACACATCATTCTTAAGTATATCCGAATGCAGCCCGCTTACGCCGTTGACTGCCATTCCGGCGGCAACACACAGGTTTGCCATGCGTACCTCTCCGCCCCAGATGATAGCCGTATTGTGAACCTTTTCCGTATCATGGAAATATTCCTCACATTTGGTCTGCCAGCGTCTTGCTATCTCCTTGACTATCTGCCATATACGCGGAAGTATACGCTCGATAAGCTCCTGCGACCAGCGCTCCAATGCCTCCCACATAACTGTGTGATTGGTGTAAGCCACAGATCTGCTCGTGATATACCACGCCTTATCCCAGCTCATATTATGCTCATCCATAAATATGCGCATAAGCTCCGGAATGCAAAGTGTCGGATGCGTATCATTTATCTGAATAACATTCTTCTCATGGAAATTGTCGAGAGTTCCGTAGGTGCCGAGGTGCTTGCGTACTATACTCTGCATTGTTGCCGACACAAAGAAATACTGCTGCTTAAGTCTGAGCGACTTTCCCTCGCTGTGCTTATCCTCGGGATAAAGTACCTTGGCAATGCTTTCTGCCATAGCACGTTCCTCAACTGCCTTGACATACTCTCCCCTTGAATAATAAGACATATCCACAGGCACCGAGGATTTGGCATCCCAGAGTCTCAGCACATTGGTATGGCGTGTATTGTAACCGGCAATGATCATATCACATGGAACAGCCGTAACCTTGGTAGCTCCCTCAAGTGTGATATGTGCTTTGCCGTTTTCCCAGCTCTCATTGACCGTTCCTCCGAAGAGTACCTCCTCGGACTCCTCAGGCTTCGTGAGCAGCCAGGCATCTCCTATGGAACGCCAGTTATCCGGCAGCTCAACCTGCTCTCCGTCAATTATCTTCTGCTTGAAGATGCCAAGCTCGTAACAGATGGAATAACCTGTTGCCGGTATCTCAAGCGTAGTCATTGCCTCAAGATAACAAGCGGCAAGACGTCCGAGTCCTCCGTTACCGAGTGCCGCATCAGGCTCGGCCTCAAATATATCCGAAGCATTAAAGCCGAGATGCTCCAATGCTTCCTTAAGCTGATCCAGCAGATGAAGATTAAATGCATTCTTCATAAGGCTTCTGCCCATGAGGAACTCGAGAGACATATAATGCACCTGCTTTTTATGCTCTCTTACAGCCTTTTTTCTTGTCTCCACTTCCTGTATAGCCATGCGGTCCCTTATAACAAGAGCACAGGCCTTAAGCATCTCGGTCTCGCTTGCCTCCTCGGCAGTCTTGCCGAAATGTATCATCAGCTTATCGATCAACGCTCTTTCCATTTCGCTAGAATTTGAAACAGACATGTGTCGTGGTCTCTCCTTTAATAGTGTTTATCCCTCAATGCACTTTACTGCAAAATCAGCCATGCCGTCGATATCAACAACATCCTTATGTCTGATCTCCTTAGTCTTAAGCGACGCAAGTGCCTCCGGGATCTTTTCTCCTGTCTTGGCAGAAAGTGCCTCCATATAAGCGAAGCCGTCTGCCGAAGCACTGCCCTCAAGTGCTCCGAATATGGACTCGTATGCATCCTTTGCAAACTTGAACGGACTTGCCGTTGAAAGTATTACCTGCTTATTGCCTGTATGAAGCTCCTCGGCAACCTTATATGCGCAGGCTGTGTGCGGATCTATAAGACGATGATCCTCGTTGAATGCCTTGGCGATTGCCTGCTTTGACTCCTCATTGGTAGCATATCCGCAGTCAAATACCTCACGAAGCTTATCAAATACCTCAGGCTTTACCTCAAATCTGCCCTTTTCGTTAAGATCCTTCATAAGCCCTGCAACATAATCACAGTCACAGCCCGAAGCATAGAAGAGCATACGCTCAAGGTTTGAAGATACGAGTATATCCATGCTCGGTGAGATAGTCTTGATAAAGTCTCTGTTCTTATCGTAAACACCTGTCTTGAGGAAATCTGTAAGCACATTGTTCTCGTTTGAAGCAACGATAAGCTTGCCTACCGGAAGTCCGAGCAGCTTGGCATAATAGCCTGCAAGTATATCTCCGAAGTTTCCTGTCGGAACTATATAATCGAGCTTATCTCCGTAGCTTATCGCTCCGCGCTTAACAAGCTGCTTGTAAGCCTCGATATAATAGATCACCTGAGGTACGAGACGGCCTACGTTGATGGAGTTGGCACTTGACAGTGAGACATTGTACTTATTCTTGATCTCCTCTGTCATTGTTCCGAAGATCTTCTTAACTCCTGTCTGGCAATCATCAAAGTTTCCTCTGACAGCAGCTACATGTACATTTCCGCCCTCTGCCGTTGCCATCTGAAGATACTGAATATCACTTACCTTGCCGTAAGGATAGTATACCGTTATGCCTATATTTTCAGCGTCCTGAAATCCCGAAAGTGCAGCCTTGCCTGTATCTCCGCTTGTTGCGGTAAGTATCATTACCTTCTCGCCCTTAAGTGCCTTTGACATAAGCTGCGGAAGCATGCAAAGCGCCATATCCTTAAATGCGGATGTCGGTCCGTGATACAGCTCAAGAAGATACTTGTCACCTATCCCGGTAACAGGTGTAAGATCTTCGGTCTCAAACTTGCCCTTATATGCTCTGCTTATGCAGTACTTGAGTTCCTCATCGGTATAATCATCCAATAATACCTTGAATACGGCATAAACTATCTCCTCATAGCTCTTGTCCATGAGTGACTTCATGTCAACGGATGCCTTTAAGATCTCATCACTTACAAAGAGACCGCCGTCAGGGCAGAGGCCCTTAAGTACCGCATCTTTTGAACCGCATAATACCTGTCTGCTTCTTGTGCTGTGATATTGCATTTCTTCTACCTCTCTACTATCAATCGTTATCCATCTCAAAAGCAAGGGCCACTTCCCTGTCTCTGGCTATGGCCGTGAGATGCTCTAAATTACCGTGTATCGCCTGCCCTCCTATATAACCTGTTCCGGTCAGAAGTTCCGGATCATATACAAGCTCGTTTGTGAATATAAACTCAGGCTGTGTATTAATAGTCTCTTTGACCGTATGACAGTCTCTTACCACCGCATCTGCGGTAGGTCTGCCTCCGGCACCCTGACCGTACAGCTTGATATCTCCGCAATTATCACCTGTAATGATACCCATATTGTAATTAAGCGGAACATTTGCCTCAATAGAGCCGGCGTTAACGACCACAGGCACTACTCCGAGTGCATATCTGTTTCCCTTTCTCTTGGAAATGCCCATATACTTTACGGTCTTGCCTGTCTCCGCAAAGCCGTCCATCAGCCTCTTGGTGATCATATCCATTCCGTATACCGGATAATCCGAAGTAATATATCCTCTGTATGCGGTTGCCGAAAGTATGCTTATCTTATTGGCTACGTCAAAGCCGCCGATATCCGCTGTAGGATCCGCCTCGGCATATCCGAGTCTCTGTGCATCCTTAAGCATATCGTCAAACTCTGCTCTTTCCTTGAACATCTTATACAATATGTAGTTTGTGGTTCCGTTCAATATACCGAATACCGAATTTATCTCATTACATCGTGAAAGCGATATAAGCTCGGCAACTATAGGAACGGTTCCACCGCAGGTGGCCTCATATCTAAGCTGCAGCTTTCCTTTGTCGGCAAGTGTGGTAAGCTCTTTGAAGCCTCTGCAAAGTGCCGCCTTGTTTGCTGTAACAACATGCTTTCTTGCCGCAAGTGCCTGTCTCATGTATTGAAGTGACAGATCCAGACCTCCGAGAAGGTCTACAACTATCATTATCTCATTATCGGTCAGTATGGTGTTGATGTCCGTTATCATGCGAGGCTCTGTGTCCTTGCCCTTACGTCTCAAAATATACTTTATCTCAAAATCAGAATCTCTTTCGTCTATATACTTGCAGAAGGCCTGAGCCACTCCGCCGTATCCCAATACAGCTATCTTCATGAAAATGCTCCGTTATATTATGCTCCCAGAGCCAAAAGAAATTTCGACTCCTCTTGTACCGGATTGCTGTGAGCTTTGCAGACCTGCAATCCTAAAAACATTAATGATCTGCTTATTTGTCCGCTTCGGAATCGATCACTTCAATATCCCCGACATTTTCGGCATCCATATCGTTTAATATTTCCTCTGCCTGAGCCTTGGCCTTATCGCTTATTCCGCCGCCCTTAATACGCTCGACCGTCTCCGGTATCAGATCTAAAAGTCTGGTTAATATGTCCTGATCTTTGACATTTACTATGCGCACCTTATTGCCCTGAAGGACTATCATGGCTATCGGACTTATCCTTGCACTCATAGCTCCCGCACCGTTATTATGTGCATTATTCTTAAGTGTTCCGGAGGCAAGACCCGCCGAAATCTCGGTCAAAGGTATCAATATGGTGTCGCCTATCTCAATAGGCTCTCCGACTACAGTCTTGGACTGAAGCAGGCTCTCCATGCCTCCGAAAAGTGCCTGTAGCGTCACTCCGAGTCCGTCATTGTTGAGTCCGAGGTTGATATTCAGCTTATCGGAAGCTTTTGCCATTGTGTACTCTCCTGACATATTGTCTGCAAGGATCACACTTTGCCTGAAAACTCTATACCGGGCATGCCTTATGACCGGACTTTGTTCCTTAGACATTGTGATCATATAATGCTTTTGTATACTGCAAATGTATAAGGCGTCAAATCTAAGCATCAAGCTCAAGTATCCTTCTTGCCTTCTTATACATTGCCCTTAACTGTTTATTGAAAAAGATCCTGAGAGCTGCTTCTGCGGGAACTATCACTCTGATCCGTCCCCTTATATCAAGCTCTCCGTCAATTATTTCCTTGTCAAAATCCGGGATCATCTCTATATGCCCGGCATACAGCGGGTAAAGTACCGATGCAAGCATCATAGCCTGTCCCGTTGTATACGGATCGTCAAATCCGAGCCTCA
>JAUNWP010000030.1:12040-22563 GCA_030540255.1 Eubacteriales bacterium
CTTTGCGGAAATTCCTTTATCCTGCCCAGCCTCGCCTTGGTCTTGCCTTTGATCGAATCTATAAACCGCTCTGCGGCATCCTCAAGACTCTCAAGCTTATCTCTAAGCTTATGTGTCGAATAAACCGTGATCCTTGGCTTATTTTCGCTAAGTGAACTTTCTGTTTGTACCGAGTCCGGAAGTATCCCGCTTTGCTCCCTGGCAGCAGATGTACAAGCTTTTGTCTCTGCCTTTCTCTGCTCGGATGCAAAGCCAAGCTCCCCTGCTCCGGTATCGCAATGCTGCTTTGGTATCAAAGAAGCCGCTTTGTTATCACCGCTTCTGTTTACTTTCTCGGCAGCCGATATATCGTTTTGCAAGGGCTTAATGCTGTCGGAATCATAAGCAGAGCTTTCACCCTTAGTGCTTTCCTCGCCTTCATCCTCTAACAGATCCAGTATCTTAAATCCGCAGATACTTATATAAGCGCTTGCTTTCTCATCCTTTCCGGCACTTGCCCTAAAGCCCAGGACTCCGAAGAGCCACTTTGCCTCGGCAGTTCCGCAAGCTAACTCATCATGAAAGCTCCCTTTAAGTCTGTATCTTATCGGTGCAAACAGGATAAGCCCTATTAGGATGAGCAGCAAGGCAAGCAGTATAAGGATAATGATCAATATTACTTTGATTATGCCAAATACTATAGTCAAAGTCCTGCCGCCCCTTATATTACATCTCGCTCAGTCTGACGGCACATTCCCTTATTGCCGCATTTGTGGTCTGTCTGCGTATAGACTCTCTGTCTCCGCTGAAGGTATGCTCCGTAACAGTGGTTACACCGTTTATACAGATGCCCGTATATACACGTCCGACAGGCTTGAATTCCAGGACATCAGGTCCCGCATTACCCGTAGTGGATATTCCGACATCCGTACCGCCCTTTCTGCAGGCGCCCTCAGCCATAGCCTTGGCAACCTCTGCCGAAACCACGCCGTTTTTCTCTATAAGCTCGGCAGGTACGCCAAGGAGACTTGTCTTGGTCTCCGAAGCATAGGTGACAAAGCCGCATCTGAATACAGCCGAAGCACCCGGCACCTTGACTATGGTAGCTGACAGCATGCCTGCTGTCAGTGATTCTGCGGTAGCCACGGTGAGTCCCTTTTCTTTTAATGTTGCTACAAGCTCAGTCTCGCCAACCATATCGGATCACATTCCTCCGTCTGTTATGACTTTGATGTTCTTTGCCATGTAATCTGCAAGAGACACTATGGTAAGCAAAACAACTATCAAAGTGAAAATATTGATGAAAGTGCTTCCAAGCAATCCCGGGATACCGGGAAGTATCAAAACTATACACAATATCATCTGTGTGGTGGTCTTGATCTTACCCCACCAGCTTGCCGCTATAACTATACCGTTATCGGAGGCAACCAGTCTGAAGCCGCTTATGATAAACTCTCTTGCAATTATAAGTATCACGGCAAGCACGGAAAGAGACCCCTCCGCCGTAAGCAATATCATTGCCGTACATACCAGGAGCTTATCCGCAAGCGGATCCATGAATTTACCGAAATCCGTAACAAGATTGCAGCGTCTTGCTATCTGTCCGTCCAGAAAATCTGTAAATGATGCAAGACAAAACACAGCGAAAGCCAGATATCTGTACATTCTGAAACTCTCCGGCAATTCTGCTCTCAGCACAGTAATATCCGCATCCCCGACACTCAGCATCATAAATACAACAAATACCGGGATCATAAGTACTCTGAGTACAGTCAGTTTATTAGGCAGATTCATCTTCATACAAGCTCACCTATCAGATCATACTCGCTTACCGCAGTCACTTTTGCCTCGACCATGTCACCGGTCATAAACTGCCTGCTGCCGGTATTGATATATATAAGTCCGTCAACATCCGGAGCATCCATATATGTACGTCCTACATATACATTTCCGTCACTGTCTCCGCTTCTAAAATCCCCGGCATCATCAACGAGCCTTCCCTCTATCATCACTCTGTAGACGTTTCCTACCCGTGTTTTTGCCTTGTTCAGACTTACCTCATGCTGAAGTTCCATTATTTCATCACGTCTCAGCTTTTTGTTTCTCGCCGAAACCTGATGACTAAATTCGGCAGCCTTGGTGCCTTCTTCCTTCGAATACTCGAAATCGCCAAGTCTGTCAAAAGCCATTTCTTCAACAAATTGCTTAAGAATCTCATGATCCTTTTCTGTCTCCCCCGGGAAGCCCGATATCAGTGTGGTCCTCAGCGTAATATCCGGGATTTCTTCCCTGATATAAGCGATACGTTCCTTGATCTCATCATGAGTGGTAGCTCTTGCCATACGTCTTAAGATGTGATCCGAAGCATGCTGTATCGGCATATCTATGTAATGGCATACCTTAGGCAGGGTCTTTATTGCCTCTACCAGCTCCTTGGTTATCTCCTCCGGATAGCAGTAGAGTATCCTTATCCACTCTATGCCGTCTATATCGTTAAGACGCTTCAACAGCTCGGGCAGCATCTTTTTGCCATAAAGATCAGTACCATATATGGTAGTCTCCTGCGCTACAAGTATAAGCTCCTTGACACCTGCCTCGGCAAGCTGATGTGCTTCATCCACAAGATCCTCCATAGGCACAGATCTGAACTTACCCTTTAGCTTCGGAATGATGCAGTAGGTACAGTTCTTGCCGCAGCCCTCTGCGATCTTGAGATATGAATAATGACCTCCCGCAGTGATCATCCTGCGCTTTACCGGGTGCTTTATAAATTCATTGTCCGAAATCGGCTTAAAGTCCTTGGTCTTTTCTCCGGTCTTCTCAAATGAATCCACTGCCGCCATTATATCCTGCCATGAATTGGTGCCTATAAGTACATCCACCTCAGGCAGGCTCTCTCTCAATTCTTCCTTGTAGCGTTCAGCCATGCAGCCCATTACAACAAGTGTCGGGGCTTTTTCTCCGCTGTCTTTCCTTGCTGTCTTGAGGTCTGCCATCTCTATAAGCGTCTCTATGCTCTCCGTCTTGGCATCCCTGATGAAACAGCAGGTATTGACTACGATAACATCAGCTTCGGATGCATCATCCGTATACTCATAACCGTTATCGACAAATAAGCCTAAGGTCTTCTCGGAATCGGCAAGATTCTTGTCGCAGCCCAATGATACCAGATGTACTTTTTTACTATTACTGCACATCTGTCTCTTTATGCTTAAGTACTCTTACGGTACCCTCGTCAAGTTCATCTATTGCAAGTGTAAGTGCCTTCTCGTCTCCGTGATTGTCACAGGTCACAGGGCTTCCGTCAACTATCTGGCGCGCTCTCTTTGCAGCAGCAACAACTACAGAATATCTGCTCTCGATGATCGGCTCTCCGTCCTCGCTTGTTGCATTTACAGCATTAATAACATCTCTGTATGTAGGATATAACATTGCCATAATATTTCATCTTCCTCTCTTTATTTATTCATCTCGGCGTAATTTGCACGCAGCTGTCCTCTTATGTCCTCAAGGAATCTGATCTGATTGGATACTCTCATATGCTGATCCTGGATCAGATAGTTGAGGTGCTTGACAGTCTTGTCAAGATTGTCATTTACAAGGATATAATCATATGCTTCAATACCCTCGGCCTCCATGGTAGCCTTCTCAAGTCTCTTGCATATAACTTCTTCGGTCTCCGTTCCTCTGTTTCTCAGACGTCTGATAAGCTCCTCAACAGTAGGCGGAGTAATGAAAACAAGTACCGAATCCGGATACTTTGCCTTAATCTTAAGAGCTCCCTGCATCTCGATCTCAAGTATTACATCCTTGCCCTTTGCAAGTTCCTGCTCAACATATGACTTAGGTGTTCCGTAATAATTGTCAACATAACGTGCATACTCAAGCAGCTCGTCATTCTGGATCATCTTGATAAAACGATCTTTATCTACGAAGAAATACTCTCTTCCCTCCTGCTCACCCGGTCTCGGCTGTCTTGTGGTTGCCGATATGGACAGTGAGTAGTAATCGTAGTTATCCATGAGTCCCTTCATAAGGGTACCCTTGCCTGAGCCCGAAAAGCCCGAAATAACTACAAGCATGCCTTTATCTCTGTTAAACGGACGATGTAATTCACTCAATGTTCTGCACCTGCTCTCTGATTTTCTCTATGTCTGTTTTTAATGCTATTGCCGTATCTGCTATCTTAAGGTTATTAGCCTTGGAAAGTGTGGTGTTTGCCTCTCTGTTCATCTCCTGTGCAAGGAAATCAAGCTCTCTTCCGCAGCTTCCTCCCGCGATCAGCTTGGCCTTCATTGAGGCTATGTGAGTCTTAAGTCTCACCATCTCCTCATCTGTACATATCTTATCGGCATAGACCGCAACCTCGGTAACAACTCTGCCTTCATCGGCAGTTATATCGGAATTGCCGAGTATCTCACGGATCTTGGCATAGAGTCTCTCTCGGTAGTCATCCACTACAGAAGGTGAAAACTCTACTATATCCCTGACATAACCTTCCATATCACCCAGCTTGTCAAGCAGATCTGCCTTAAGGTGCTCTCCCTCGCGCTCTCTGTCCTTTACAAAGTTCTCTGCGGCTTCGGTAAATGCCTTCTCCAATATATCCTTATATCTTTCCTCATCATCACCCATGTCCTCTGACATAAGCACATCCGGGAAGCGCGCAAGAGCAACCGCACTTACATCATCTCTGAGCTCAAAGCTCTCCGACATCTCTCTGATGTACTTCACATACTCTGCGGCGATCTCCTTATTGTATATGAGTCTCTTACCCTTCTCCGTAAAGTCATCGAAAGAAACAAATACATCTGTCTTGCCTCTCTCTATGTATTTCTTGAGCAGAGTGCGCAGCTTTGCTTCAAGTGCGTTAAACTTTCTTGGCATCTTGATGCTGAGGTCAAGATATCTGTGATTGACCGACTTGATCTCAACCAATACCCTGTAGTCATCCGTGATGATCTCAGAGCGTCCGAATCCGGTCATACTTCTGATTGCAGCCATAAATTATTCCTTTTTGCGTGCTCAAAGTCATGTGCATAGCCCTTTCTGTTCAGATTAGGCATGATGCACATGACTTTTGTTACATAATTGTTAACTTTGATTATACCCAATCCGCTCACTCGGTTCAATCATTATCGAATAATTTGTATGATAGATAACAAAGCCCGGTGCCGCTCCCGGTACACGCTTGAGTTCTTTTTTCTTAACATAATCCACTTCGACCTTCTTCGCCGAGGTGCTTCCCGATACGGCATCAAAGCCTGCCTTCGAATAGTAAGCAGCCAGTGCCGCTGCCTCAAGACAGGTCTTATCCGGCAATTCTCTGTTTCCTGTCTTGGCTATAACATGGGATCCCGGAATATTCTTGGCATGGAACCACCAGTCATTATTATCGGCAAGCTTAAAATCAAGCTCTTCATTCTGATAATTATTTCTTCCGACATATATATCTATGCCGTCACTTGATACAAAATGAAGCGGCTTGGACTTTGCTTCCTCCTTGCGTTCCCTCTTTGGATTTCTTCCGCCCTTGCCCTGATTTCCCGCAGAATGCTTTCCTATGTATCCGCTCTCACTCATCTCCCTGCGAAGCTCGTTAAGATCCGCCTCGCTCTCGCACATTGCCAATGAATTGGAGATACTGTCGAGGTGGTAAAGCATATTGCGGCATTCTTCAAGCTGCTCGCTTACAGCCTCTCTTGTTCGCTTAAGCTTCTGATATTTGTCAAAATACTTTTTTGCATTCTCTGCAGCGCTGAGATCCTTATCCAAAGGTATCTTGATCATGCGTCCTTCGTCATAATAATTCTCGCATTCGAAGGAAGTATCTCCTCCCTTAAGCGAATATCCGTAGGTATTAAGCATCTCTCCGTATATACGATACTTATCACGCTTATCCGTATCCGCATACTGCTTCTCAAGGAGCTCAAGCTTCTTGACAGCCCTCTCCTTGAGAGTCTTAAGCACATGACGTATATCCTCGGACTTCGAATTGATGCGGTTTTGCTTATCCTTCTTGGAATAGAAGAGTCTGATGACCTCAGACATGCTCTCATATTCCTCTGTATAGAGATCTCCGCCTTCAAGCGAATGCAGTCTCATACCCGAAAGCTCGGATATCCTGCTGCCCTCGTAAATGATGCAAGGTGAGAAACTTCCCGCTTCCACATCATTCATAAGTTTCGCAAATTCCTCATAGAGTCTGTTCAGCTCAGCTTCGCTTAAACTGTCATTGGTAAGATCCGGATCGATCTTGGCTCTGTAGAGCAGCTCTCCCGCCATAGTAGGGCTGAAGCCTGTTACCGACATATATATCTTCTTCAATACAGGCAGTATAGGTGCTGCACTTATCAGTTCTGTAAATGCATCCCGATCCTTATAGACAGCAACCGGATCTGCCTTGTCCGTTGTTTCCGGAATGAAGTATTTTCTGCCCGGCAGTACCTCTCTTACTGAACTTGTCATATGTGATATATGCTTGATGCTGTCTATAATGGTAAGGTCATCCTTGGTAAGTATGATATTGCTGTGCTTACCCATGATCTCTGCGATCAGAAACTTTTCGCTAAGATCACCCATCTCGTCAAGATGCTCGATAACAAATACGATTATCCTCTCAAGTCCGTAATACGGCTTAAAACGATCATCCGCGTTCTGTGCGTCTGGTTTTGCAGCATTTTGTGCGTCAGATTTTGCATCTGTATTCTCACCGTAATGTGAAAATGCCGAAGAAGGCTGAAAGATCGCTTTGATCCTTCCGCCTCCTATATGTTTTCTCAGCGCCATACAGAAATTCGGCGCCGTAACCGGAGACAATGCATTTTCCTCTTTGATGTAGACCATAGGGTTGGATGCATTTGCCGAAATCGTAATTCTGAGCTGCTGTCTGTTGCATTTAAGCGTCAAAAGTAGCTCGTCCTTTTCAGGTTGAGCTACTTTTGAAATACTGCCCATAAGCAGTCTGTCATTTAATTCTTTTACCGCGGCGGCTGCCGCAATGCCGTCATAGGCCATCTATATATCTTATTCCTCTTCCCAGTTTGTGTAATACTGCTGAACGTCATCATCCTCATCAAGAAGATCGAGTGTACGGCGAAGGTTCTTTGTCATCTCTTCATCCGTAACAGATACTGTATTCTGCGGGATCATGGCTACACTTGCATCGGCTACAGGAACACCTGCGGCATCAAGCGCCTCTCTTACGGCATCAAAATCTGCAGGATCAGTAATGATCTCGAAGCTGTCGTCCTCTTCCTTGATATCCTCTGCGCCCGCATCAAGTGCGATCATCATAAGATCGTCCGCAGTTCCCTCATACTCCTCACGATCAATAATGATCTGTCCCTTGTTGTCAAACATGAACGAAACAGAGTTAGGTGTACCGAGTGAGCCGTTGCCCTTTGAGAAAGCCGACTTAACATTGGCTGCTGTACGGTTCTTATTGTCTGTAAGAGCATCAACGATTATGGCAACACCGCCTACACCGTAACCTTCATAGCGAAGCTGCTGATAATCTGCGCCGTCTCCGCCGCCTGCTGCCTTCTTGATACCTCTCTCGATAGTATCGTTAGGCATATTTGCTGCCTTTGCCTTCTGGATAACAAACTTAAGCTTGAAGTTATTGTTAGGATCCGGACCGCCTTCCTTAACCGCTATTGCGATCTCACGACCGATAATAGTATAGATCTTTCCCTTTGCAGCATCATTTTTCTCTTTTTTTGCACGAATATTGGCAAATTTTGAATGTCCTGACATAAATAACCTCTCTTTTTTATATGATGCTATCCGGCATATACCTCAGCCTGCCCGGATAGTTATTGATTTTCCTTATGAAAATGTCTCACACGCGCTTATTATCAAGCCCACAGCAACCTATGTATTCTATCACTTTAGATACTATCAAGCAAGAATACTTTACACATTAATATATCTGCGCTTTGTTCTTGCCGCAAGTCCGCAGATTATCTCATAGCTTATGGTATCTGCCAATGCTCCGAGCTCGTCAGCCGTAACCGGCTTGCAGTATGTTTCTTCGTCAGCCTTAGGCTTGTTGTCTTCATTTCCCGCAAATGAATCCTCGGCAGATCCTATGATAACCACTCTGTCACCCACCTTGGCATCCGGCACCTCGCTTAAGTCTACCATCATCTGATCCATACACACATTGCCGATAACCGGGCATCTCTTGCCTCTGATGATAAGCTCTGCCCCCTTAGGCGACAATATGCGTAAAAATCCGTCGGCATAGCCGCAGGCAACTGTACCTATAAGCATATCCTTATCGGCTGTAAAATTATATCCGTAGCTGACAGATGTTCCCTTCTTTATCTCTTTTACAAGAGTCAGACAGCTGAACCACTTAAGCGCCGGAATAAGCTCAATATTTTCCTTACTGACCTCATTCGAAGGATATATTCCGTATATACCCACGCCGCAGCGTGACATATCCATCTCGTCTTCAAGTCCTATGCCTTCGATATTTGCCGCCGTATTGGCACAATGCCATATAGGAATCTTTATACCTTCAGACTCGCATAAATGCTTGAAGGCAAGAAATCTCTCGTGCGCTTCATTTACAGGAGCCTTATCTGCCTCATCCGCTGTAGCAAAATGAGTAAATATACCTGTTATATCTATATTTTCAAGAGCTGCGATCCTGCCTATAGTCTCTGCTCCGGATCTGTCCGGACGAAGTCCTATACGTGACATTCCCGTATCCACGGCAATATGTATCTTAGCTGTCTTGTTCAGACTTTCCGCACAGGCGTCAAGCTGTGCCGCACGGTCATAGTCAAATACCGTGAGCGTCACATCATACTTTATTGCCGCCTCGAAATCATCGCTTAGAGCAGCTCCGAGTACAAGTACCGGTCCTTCTATACCGTTTTTCCTGAGTTCTACCGCCTCATCTATGCAGGCAACTCCGTAATAATCCGTTATTCCGGCTATCGCACGGGCAACCGGAATACTTCCGTGTCCGTAGGCATTAGCCTTGACAGATGAAAATATAAGCATAGGCTTGCTTCTGTGCTTCATCTGGAGTGCTTTAAACTCTCTTAAATTATGTCTTATAGCCTCGAGGTCAACGACCACGGTGCTTCTCTCGTGTATATTATTCTTATCGTCTGTATTCATATTTTATCTGATTCGTCTGATCCTTATCCGCCGCACTCAGCTATTGCATAAGCCACAACAAGCTCATCTGTATCACTTATCGACACATGTATAGAAGTTATACCAAGTTCATCTGATAGCCTTTTCGCTCCGTCATAAAGCGTAACAAAAGGCTTGCCCTTGTCATCTCTGAGAACTTCGATATCTATAGGCCGAAAGCTTACAAAACCGGTTCCGAGAGCCTTTGCCACGGCTTCTTTGACAGCAAAATCGCCGGAAAGCCTGCGTCTGTGTTCCGAGGCTTCCCGACGTTCTCTATCTGTATATACTCTTGTTATAAATGACTCGCTCTCGCAGGCTTTAAGCACTCGTCTTATCTCGATCAGATCTGTACCTATACCGTAAATCATAACAGATCTTACTCGTGACCTTCCACATCGGCAATATTGTAACTGAGTATCATAAGACTTTCAGACAAATGAACATTCTCGACCTTGATATTGTTAGGCATCTCAATATCAACATGAGCAAAGTTCCATATACCCTTAATACTTGTCTTACCCAGTCTCTCAAATACCTCTATGGCGCTTGATGTAGGCACCGTAAGAACAGCAATATCAATATGATTCTCATCAATATAGCTCTCAAGCTTATCCATGGAAAGTATCTCTATTCCGTTAATGTCCTTACCTATCTTATTCGGGCATACATCAAAAGCAGCAACTATATTGAACCCATACCTCGGGAAGCTTCTGTAATGCATGATTGCAGAACAAAGATTGCCTGCTCCTATCATGATGACCTTGTGAGGGACATCTATTCCTAGTATCCTTCCTATCTCCCTGCGCAGATGGTTTACATTATAGCCATAACCCTGCTGTCCGAAACCGCCGAATTTGTTGAGATCCTGTCTGATCTGTGAGGCAGTAACGTTCATAAGCTTGGAGAGATCTGTACTTGATATACGCTCTACTCCTTTTTCGCTAAGTTCGCCTAAGAATCTGAAGTATCTCGGCAGTCTTCTGACAATATGCTTTGATATGTTCTTGTCATCATTAAAATTGTTCATCTAAATCTAACCATCCGTTTTTGAAAATGCTGCATAGACAGTAAAATGTTATTAGATAACATCTCACTTTGAAGTATAATAATTCTGAATGAATGTGTCAAGAAGTGTGGTATTCGTAAAATTAAACCATGGGATTTTTTTACAAATAATACGAGTTGCTACGTACTTCGTACTCCCGCAACTCTCCGTATATTCGTAAACCGGGCTATCGCCCTTTTTACTCATATACGTTAGCAATCCAAAAAACAGGGTTCTTGACCGCAAGCGGTCAGAACCCTGTTTCTCGTCTTGCATTATTCGCTTACATCATTCCCATTGGGGCGTTGCCGGCAGGCATTGCCGGTTCCGGCTGCGGGAT
>JAUNWP010000100.1 GCA_030540255.1 Eubacteriales bacterium
CTGATATTTATAATAATTGGTGCGGCATTTATAGTACCATTTGTTGATTATTATCTTAATACAGATACAATAATTAAATACACTGCATCTATGCCTAAAATGATTCAGGCGGATGGTATTGATATAATTGATTACTTTGCGTTCTTTAAAAATATATTCGGAAACAGTAATGAAGTTGCTTCGGCAAGAATGCAGCTGACTCCCGGAATGACACTTATTGCAGGATTATTTGCAGCTATATATTTAGTTATATCCGGAAAAGGCAATAAGCGGATAAATTACCTGACAGGGATGGCTATTATAATTCTGTTTATGGCTACAAATATGTTTCCGTGGAATATATTTGCAAGAATTTATCCCGGAATGATAATGGCTCAAATACAGTTTCCGTGGCGCTACATAGGAATTGTGTCAATAGTATTGGCTGTATTGCTTGGACTGGTCATAGAGTATTGTGAAGAAGCAAGCATATGTAGCGGAAAGCTGCTTATAGCAGCAGTTATCGGTATGTGTCTTGTTACGACAGGTTCATTTGTAAGTAAATATGAAGAAGGTGCCGGTCAGGACATCATATATGATTATGCGAATCTGACAGCTTATCCGGGAAACGGAAGTGAATATGTCCTTTGTAATACTCCACTGAATTATCTTGACTATGCTCTAGAAACTAAAAATGCCGATGCATCAATTATAAGCGAGTCAGGTGTTGATATGGTACTTGAAGTTGAGGCAGGGGGTAATTCTGCAATTGAAATCCCGCGTTTTGCATATCCATATTATAAGGCAAGTGACGAAGCAGGACATGAATATACAATCATCGGTGGTGAGATGAATAAGCTTAGAATACTTATTTCAGAACCATATTCAGGAAAGATATATGTTCGATTTGCAGAGCCGTGGTTTTGGAGAGTGAGCGAGGTGCTCTCGCTGATTGGGGTTATAGCTTTGATTTTGATATCATTTAAAAAGCGTAAGAAACTGCCTCAATAAGTGACCTGTAATACCCGAATAGCGAATATAAATAAACATAGCTGCCAATCAAATAATTATTTGAAATGGCAGCTTTTGTCTGTCTGTGCAACTATCTGTATGGAATAAGTTTTGTTATCGTGATTATTCCTTATAAGATGTGCAGCAATGCATCCTGAAGTAGTTTAGAACAGTTTATACCACGTTTATCGGCTAAGTTTGCCATCCAAGCAGGAAGAGAGACATTTTTACGGACCGATCTTTTATCGGTGGCAGCTCTGTAGGCAATAGTATCGACGCGTATCAAGGTGCATATCTCATCATCGGAGTGCTTGATATCGTACTGTGGTGTCGGAGGATTAATCGGTGCATTAATGTCTTCGGCAACAACAAGGCATCCGCTAAGAGCATCTGTGATCATATCAATTGCTTCTTCTAAGCTTCTGCCACTTGTGACACATCCCGCAATATCCGGAACTCTGGCAAAATATCTGTCATCATCTTTGTGTATAAGTGCCGTATAGGTATAAGTCATTGCTTACTCCTTTCATTGATCTTTCCAAGAGCAATTTCTTTCTCAATGTAGCGAAGATCGTTTTCATTGAAATCATGCCGTTTGAGAGGAATCATGATTTTGTATTCTTCATTGTAGTAAATGTCGTGCTTTGCAGCTTTACGTTTGAGAGAAAAACCTTCGGATTTCAGTAGCTTGATTGCCTTAAGATGAGCATTCATAAGTTGTCCTTTCAGAAATTATACACAATAATACACAAAGAATCAATTGAATCAGGCAATAGTGAAATGATGAATATAGATTTATAAGAACAAAGAATATTTATATGCAGTATATTTAATACCAGGCTGTTTTAAATGTAAATAACCAAGTAAAAAAATATGAAATTAATTTACTAAGATGATAGGATAACACCTGAGTTTTGAACTTATACGTCTTTTATGCTAAAATAATTTGATATGAAGGACATCAGAAATTACAGCTGTATACGTGAGATGCTTGAAGCGGAGGAGAGGGAGATATTGAGCCCATTCGCCGCATTGTCTGCGGAATCCGCAGGCAGAGACAGAGAAGAGCCGGAGGATGAGGTGAGACCTGTATATCAAAGAGACAGAGACAGGATCATTCATTGTAAGGCGTTCAGACGTCTTAAGCACAAGACTCAGGTATTTTTGGATCCTGAGGGTGACCATTACAGAACAAGACTTACTCATACTCTTGAGGTTGCCCAGATAGCAAGGACTATAGCAAAGGCACTCAGACTTAATGAAAGTCTGACCGAGGCAATTGCGCTCGGACACGATCTCGGACATACTCCGTTTGGGCACACAGGAGAACAGGTGCTTAATAATCTCTGTACCGGAGGTTTTGTGCATAGCGAGCAGTCCGTCAGAGTTTGTGAGGTATTGGAGAAGGACGGAGCGGGGCTTAATCTTACCAAGGAAGTCAGAGACGGTATCAGAAACCATCGTACATCCGGACATCCCTCAACACTTGAGGGACAGGCAGTACGTTTATCCGATAAGATCGCTTATCTGAATCATGATATTGATGATGCCATAAGAGCAGGACTTATCACAGAGGAGGATCTGCCTATGGAATTTCGCAAGGTACTTGGCATGAATGTACATGACAGACTCGGTACTCTTATCAATGATGTTATAGATAACAGTATTGATTCCGACGTTCTCGTGATGAGCAGGGAAATAGAGACGAATATGAGCGAGCTGCGTTCGTGGATGTTTAAGCATCTGTATATGGGCGGCAAAGCTAAGGAAGAGGAAAGCAAGGCAAAGCAGCTAATAGAGCTTTTGTTTCATTACTATATGAAGCATCCGGAGGATCTAACCTCGGAGTATAAGAGGCTTATCGCCGAAGGCAATTCCATGGAGCGTACAGTATGCGATTATATATCCGGTATGACCGATAACTATGCAATAGAGAAGTTTGAGGAATATTTCGTGCCTATCGGCTGGAAATTCTGATACCGATTTTAAGAATAAACAAAACAGACTAACTTGTAAGTATAATGAGATATGACAACGAAACAATTGAAAAGGTGCGTAATGCCAAT
>JAUNWP010000101.1 GCA_030540255.1 Eubacteriales bacterium
GACAGAATGAAAAAGGCACTGGGCGAAGAGTTCGATGCCTTTTTTGCGGAATACGATAAGCCTGCCGTGAAGGCACTGAGATTTAATACAAGAAAGGTTCGTCCGGAAACAAAAGCAAAGCTCACAGATGAATGGTCTCTCACTCCGGTGCCATGGTGTAAGGATGCATATTATTACGAGGAATCCGAGAGCTTAAGACCAGGACTCTCCCCTTATCATGATGCAGGCGTTTTCTATATACAGGAACCCTCGGCAATGATCACGGCTGAGAAGGCTGAAATAGAGCCGGATGATATAGTACTTGATCTTTGTGCCGCTCCGGGCGGTAAATCGACTCAGGCTGCCGCCAAGGCCAAGATACTTGTTTCAAACGAGCCCATAGCAAAGAGAGCAAGGATATTAAGCTCCAATATAGAGCGTATGGGCTTTGATAACTGCATAGTCTGCTCGGCATATCCGGATGAGCTTGCAGCAGCATTTTCAGGATTTTTTGACAAGATAATAGTAGATGCACCGTGCTCCGGTGAGGGAATGATGCGTAAGGACGAGACCGCTGTTTCCGAGTGGAGTGAGGCAAATGTCGAAGCCTGCATAGAGAGGCAAAGAGAAGTGCTTGAGGGAGCACAGCATATGCTTAAGCCGGGAGGAAGACTCATTTACTCCACCTGTACCTTTGAAAAGGGTGAAAATGAGGACCAGATAGCGGAATTTCTCAAAGAATATCCGGAATTCAGGCTGACAGAGGAAGAAACACTCTATCCGCATAAGATAAAGGGAGAGGGGCATTTCTGTGCGGTGCTTGAAAAAGAGGAGGATGCGGACAGCCGCATTAAACCAAAGCGCGAGAAATGTGCCGGTCTTTCGGCTATTGCATCATATATGAAGAAACAAAAGCTTCATGTACTAAGGGCAGGCGTGGAGCCGGGAGAATCCGTTACAGACAAAAAAGGCAAAACGAGATACGAGCCTTCGCATGCCGAAGCTTTGGCAGGAGTCTTTGGTTCCATAGATGAGAATTGTCTTAAGCTAAAAAATGAGGACACAGCATTTTCATATCTTAAGGGTAATGTAATAGAGTTAGACAGACTGGACGAGGCGGAATATGAGCTTTGCTCGGATGGCGGATGGCTGACAGTTATGTATGACGGATATCCGCTCGGATTGGGGAAACTCACAGGAAGAACCGTGAAAAATCACTATCCCAAGGGGCTCAGGCACTTGTAATGCTTTTTTGCGTTTTTCTTACGTTTAATTTAGAGTTCGGTAAACATTATAGACACAGAAATACTAAGCCTTTATAATTTTATAGAACTTTAAGCAGGGATTACTGTGCTTTTTTGCGCAGAGAAAGAAACAACGTTTGAAAATGAAGAAGAATTTCAGATATATTTCAAAAAAGATAAAAAGAGTGTCGGCGGCTCTGCTTGCGGCCTCACTTAGCTTCGGCTCTGTGGCTGCTTCGGGAAGCCTGTTCGGCAATGCCTTCATGCTTGTAAGCTATGCGGACAATAAGACCGCTATAGTCAATACCGACAGAGTGAATGTGCGCTCCGGACCGGGCACCTCCAACAGTAAGGTAGCAACCCTGACAGCAGGAACAAACGTTACCGTTACAGGAGAAACAAAGGGAAGTGACGGCTATACATGGTACAAGATATCATGGAACGGAGGAAGCGGATATGCGCGTTATGACTATATAAGCATAAATGCAACTTATTCGGCATCCGACGGTTCATTTGAGCAGTGGCTTAATACTCAGGGATTTCCGGAGAGCTACAAGAACGGACTCCGCGGACTGCATCAGAAATATCCGAACTGGATATTTACCGCACAAAAGACAGGACTTGACTGGAATACTGTCATCAATGAGGAGGCCAAGATAGGACGTAATCTCGTAGGAAGCACCTCCATTTCCTCATGGAAATCGACAGCAACGGGAGCATTCGACTGGGCAAACAACTATTGGCCGGGCTTTGACGGAGCAACTTGGGTTCAGGCTTCAAAACAGCTTATTGAGTATTATATGGATCCGAGGAATTTCCTTAGCGATCCTTACATATTCCAGTTTGAGCTGCAGAAATATGATCCTTCGGTACAGACTAAGGCAGGACTTCAAAAGCTTGTCGCAGGTACCTTCCTTGCAGGAGAGGCTATAGTGCCTATAGAAGGAAGTGTCATTGAAGGCGGTACTGTTATCGAGGGCAGTGTCGCAAATCTTTCGCCTGCAACTTCATCAGGCAGTTCTTCCGGAAGTGCGGGACCGGGAGGAAGCAGCTCGAGCAATGTCATAGGACCGGGAAATACATCCGGTCCCGGCAGTTCATCGAGCAGCGGAAGTACCGCAGTAAGAGTTATAGGACCTGGACAGTCGGCGGATAATACCAAGAGTACCTTTGCTTCACTTTTTGATGCGGTATCAGGTAATATCAAGGCATATGCAAACTGGCAGAAGGATGCTGCAGGCAAATGGATATATTACGATAAGGCCACAGGAAGCAATCTGAACAACGGCTGGAACTGGCTTGACGGCAACAATGACGGTGTTGCGGAATGCTATTATTTCTACAGTGACGGTTCACTTGCGGTTTCAACTGTGGTTGACGGTTATAATGTTGATGCAGACGGTAAATGGATAGATGCTTCGGGCAACATTTACACAAAGAATGTAAGCACGGCTGAGAGTACTCAGCAGGCTCCGCAGCTTAAGAAAGTGCCTTATGTGGATATAATCATGAAGGCGGCTGAACAGTCCGGAGTAAGTCCTTATGTGCTTGCAGCTGCCATACTTCAGGAGCAGGGCAAGGGCACAAGTGATCTGATCTCGGGAACCAACAGCACTTATCCGGGATACTACAACTTCTTTAATACCGGAGCTTATGCTCACGATGGCATGACTGCGGTTCAGGCAGGACTTAAGTATGCTTCGGAGAGCGGTAACGGTGATCGTCCGTGGAATACGATCGAGAAGGCTATCATAGGCGGTGCCAAGCAATACGGTGCAAACTATGTAAGCAGCGGTCAGGATACCTTCTATCT
>JAUNWP010000031.1:0-3577 GCA_030540255.1 Eubacteriales bacterium
TCGAAGGATTGCGAGAGTACGAAGTACGAAGCAATCCGTATTTAATCGATAATATGAAATAGAAAGCCGGACTGCAGTCGTTGAAGCAGCGGCTTGCAGCTGCGAAGACGACTATAGGACGGCCAAACGAAAATGAGCACAAAGTGCCGAAAGGCACGGGTGCGAATTTTCGAAGGATTGCGAGAGTACGAAGTACGAAGCAATCCGTATTTAATCGATAATATAGAACAAACAGGAGCGGTGTTATGAAGCAGACAACAAGAGTGGCACTTGTTACCAGCGGAGGCGATTGTCAGGGACTTAATGCAGCCATCCGTGCAATAGGCAAGGCACTCTATCAATTTATACCAAATGTTGAGATATACGGCATGTATGACGGCTACAGAGGACTTATAGACCGTGATTATAAGTTTATGCAGTACAAGGATTTCTCAGGCATTATCGACGAGGGAGGAACCATACTCGGTACATCGAGGCAGAAGTTCATTCCGGACAAGATGATCGTTGATGAGGAAGGCAACGATCTCATGCCAAGCATGCTTGATACCTATAACAGACTTAATCTGGACTGTGTAGTGGTCATGGGCGGAAACGGCACTCAGAAATCGGCAAAGCTTCTTATAGATGCCGGGATGAATGTAATCACCCTGCCTAAGACCATAGATAATGATATCTGGGGTACAGAGACTACCTTCGGTTTCCAGAGTGCGGTTGATATAGCGACTATGGTAATAGACTATATCCATCCTACTGCGAGCTCACACAGCAGGATATTTGTTGTTGAGCTGATGGGAAGAGATGCCGGCTGGCTTACGCTTCATGCAGGTGTTGCCGGAGGAGCCGACGGTATACTGATACCGGAGATCCCTTATGATCTTGATAAGATAGTTTCCGCAATAGAGAGCAGGAAGAGAACCGGACGTAATTATTCCATACTTGCGGTTGCCGAGGGTGCATGTTCGACAACCGATAAGAAGCTGAGCGAGAATGAGCGCCGCCATCTGACGGAGACCTTGGGACATTCAACGATCTCTTACAGACTTGCAAGCGAGCTACAGGCAGCAACCGGACAGAGCACCAGAGTTACGGTGCCGGGACATTTCCAGAGAGGAGGCCCGCCGTCACCTTACGACAGAGTTCTTGCGACACGTTTCGGTGTTGCTGCGGCAAGACTTATAAGAGACAGACAGTACGGATACATGGTGGCTATACAGGACGGTGTCATAGTTCCGGTTCCGATAGAGGAGGCTGCAAGCAGGACAAAGTTCCTTGATGTGGATTCCAATCTGCTTATCCGTACCGCAAGAGATATAGGCATATTCTTCGGAGACTGACATAAGAAATAATGGATAGAAAAGACATACTTCGTTCCTACGGAACCGAGTACAAGGAAATGACCAAGGAGCTGCTTAAGGCAGCAGATATTGCAGCTGAAATAAGGGAGAAGGTGGAGACGGTTCATCCTAAGATAGGCATCAAGCCTAATCTGGTATGTCCGACGCCTGCGGAGTTCGGAGGCACTACGCATCCGGAGATAGTTGCCGGTATTATAGAATATCTTATCGAATCCGGATTTGCAGCAGACAGCATAGAGATACTTGAGGGTTCATGGGTAGGAGATAAGACTGAGGATGCTTTCGAATATTGCGGATTTAATGCGCTCAGCAGGCAATATGGCATTAAGCTTACCGATATGCAAAAGGAAAGGGATATTGCCGAATACGACTGTGCAGGTATGAAGCTTAATGTCTGTAAGCATGCCGTTTTGCTTGATTATCTTATAAATGTTCCGGTGCTTAAGGGGCATTGTCAGACCAAGATCACCTGTGCACTCAAGAATATGAAGGGATTGATACCTAACAGCGAGAAGCGCAGGTTTCACAGTCTCGGACTTCATAAGCCTATAGCTCATCTTAATACAGTTCTTAAGCCGGACCTTATAGTCGTAGATCATATTTGCGGAGATCCGGATTTTGAAGAGGGCGGAAGTCCTCTTGTGAAAAATTGTGTGATGCTTGCAAAGGATCCGGTTGCGGTAGACAGTCTGACATGCCGTATACTTGGATATAAGCCGGAAGATGTTGCCTATATAATGCTCGCGGAGCATCTCGGAATAGGAAGCACGGAGCTTGATAAGATCAATATCAGGACTGTAAGCGGCACCGTGAGTGAGGGAGAGCCTTTTGACGGCGGTGTCTGCGGAGAAACAGATACAGAAGCAGTGCTCCCCGAGACGCGCAAGATAGTTGAGATATCCTATGCAGTCGAGGAGATAGATTCATGCAGTGCCTGCTACGGTAATCTTATACCGGCACTTGAGAGGCTGAGGCAGGAGGGCTGCTTTGACAAGCTGCTTGATAAGCTTAAAGGAGAGAAGCTCGGTATAGGTCAGGGCTACAGAGGTAAAACAGGTCACTACGGTATAGGTAACTGTACTATGGGCTTTGAACATTGCATCAAGGGCTGCCCGCCTAAGGAAAGCGAGATATATAAGGAACTAAAGTCAATTGTGTAATTGTCCGGAGCCGGGTTTCGAACAGTTAATGAAGTTTTATATGTTTTATTTACGGGAAATACATGAATACAGAGATCAGGAGAATACTTGAGGATGTGCGAAGCGGAAGCATTTCCGTGGACGATGCGCTACTTAAGATAAAGCAGGAACCGTACACCGATCTTGGCTATGCCAAGATAGACAATCATCGCAAGATACGTCAGGGTGCCGCAGAGGTGATATACGGATCGGGCAAGACCGCAGAACAGATAATCGGTATAGTAAGTGCTCTCAGGGAAAAGAGCAGTGATGCCATACTCATCACACGTATAGATAAAGATAAGGCAGATAAGGTAGCCGCAGAGGTCGATATAGCTTATTATGAGAATGCGCGTATAGCCGTGTGCGGGGATATGCCTAAGCCGGACGGTATCGGAAAGATAGTTGTTGCAACAGGCGGAACCAGTGATATTCCGGTTGCGGAGGAGGCGGCACTTACGGCAGAGGTCTACGGCAATGAGGTCATTAGACTCTATGATGTCGGAGTTGCCGGACTTCATCGTCTGTTATCGCACAGCGAGGAGATAATGAGCGCAAGCGTAATTATAGCCATTGCCGGTATGGAGGGTGCTCTTGCAAGTGTTATAGGCGGTCTGGCGGATTGTCCTGTCATTGCAGTACCGACGAGTATAGGTTACGGTGCTTCCTTCGGGGGCATATCGGCACTTTTATCTATGCTTAATTCCTGTGCAAGCGGAGTTTCGGTCGTGAATATCGACAACGGCTTCGGTGCGGGGTATCTGGCAAGTATGATCAATCATGAGGTAAGAAAGTAATGAAGGTATTATATCTGGATCTGGGTATGGGTGCTGCCGGAGATATGCTCTCGGCAGCTTTACTGGAGCTTTTTCCTAAGGAGGAGAGAGCCGAAATAGTGGCAAAGCTCAATGCACTTGGTATTCCAAAGGTGGTATACGAGGCGGAGCCTTCAGTTAAATGCGGAATAAGCGGCACTCATATGAGCGTTAAGGTGGACGGTGCGGAGGAGACTTCTGAGGATGTTCACGAGCATACACATGATCA
>JAUNWP010000031.1:3677-13077 GCA_030540255.1 Eubacteriales bacterium
CATGAACATACACACGTACATGATGAGGAACACGGACATACTCATGGGCAAAGCGAAGACCACGCAGACCACGGACATGAACATGAACATGAACATGCCCACGGAGGACATACGCATTCACACAATAATATGGCAGGAATCGCACATATTGTGAATGATCATATGGAGCTTGGAGAAAGTGTGAAGCAGGATGTACTTGCGGTATACGGACTTATCGCAGAGGCAGAGAGTCATGCCCACGGAGTAGATGTCAGCGAGATACATTTCCATGAGGTCGGAAATATGGATGCGGTTGCGGATGTGGCTGCGGTTTCATATATGCTTTCGCTTCTTAAGCCGGATCGTATCATTGTTTCTCCTGTCAATACGGGAAGCGGACAGGTAAGATGCGCACACGGAATAATGCCTGTTCCGGCACCTGCTACGGCGTATCTGCTTAAAGGGGTTCCTTCATACGACAACGGTATAAAGGGAGAGCTGCTGACTCCGACGGGAGCCGCACTTGTCAGACATTTTGCGGACAGCTTCGGAAAGAGACCTGCCATGAGCATAGACAGTATAGGCTACGGGATGGGCAGGAAGGATTTTGAGGCGGCAAACTGTGTCAGGGCGATAATGGGTGAGATCAATGATGTTCAGGCTGAATATGCAGATAAGCATGAACAGTCTGAGCTTACGGAAGCCGAGTCGGATAAGGGACTTAAGCATAACTATGATGAGGCTCTTACAGGCACGGTAGTTGAGCTTGCCGCAAATATAGATGACATGAGTGCGGAAGAGTTGGGCTATGCATTTGACAGACTGCTTGCCGAGGGTGCTTTGGACGTTTGGACAGAGTCGGCTCATATGAAGAAGAACCGTCCGGGAGTCGTGCTTAAGATTTTGTGCCGTGAGGGAGCAAAGGATGCAATGGTCAGTGCATTGTTCAGATATACAAGCACCATAGGTATAAGAGAGAGTCTTATGAAGCGTTATACCCTTAAGCGAGAGATAAGGGAGTATGATACGGCATTGGGAAAGATACGTTCTAAGCATGTATCGGGCTACGGAATAGAGCGTGAGAAGCTTGAATATGATGATATTGCTGCCATAGCCAAGACAAGAGGGATAAGCATTGCTTCTGTAAGAAGGCTGGCAGAAGAGGAGCTTGGAAGGCATAAACTGTAAACTTGTACAAATATACAAGGATAATTTGTGAAAGAATTGGTAAAAATCATAGAGAAAAGTATAGTATATAGGCAGTGCGTGTGATATATTAACAAAAGTTTGTAAGTTAGCATATTACAAATGAGGCAACTTCAACAAAAAACAAGGAGGCAATTATGAAAAGAAAACTCTCTGTATTGCTTTTTGCAGGAGCTGCAGTTTTGGGATTGGCAGCCTGCAGTGGCGGACAAACCAATGAAACTGCCGAAAGCACAGTTGTAGAAACGGAAGCATCCGAGGATGGCGGAAGCGTCACTATCATCACTAACGGCGCGGTAGAGCAGATAGACGGCACCGAAGAAGGACCGACAGCCGTTGTTATACAAGACGGAAAGATAGTCTTTGTGGGAGACGACGAAGGTGCTCTTGAATACAAGACGGATGATGCAGAGCTCATTGATGCTGGCGGCAATACGATAATGCCGTCAATGACCGAGGCACATATGCATTTCTATACAGGAATCTCGGCAAAGTATGAGATAGATCTTGCAGATATTATTGAGATAGAGGATATGCAGGCTGTTATCAGAGAGTTTGTTGAGAATGATCCCGAGCTTGAGGAGTATGTAGGAACAGGCTGGCAGGTATCAAGCTTTGAAAACGGAAGTCCTACCAAGGATATACTCGATGAGGTATGCCCGGACAAGCCGATGATGCTTCAGGAGGTTGACGGACACGCTTATTGGGTCAACTCAAAGGCACTTGAGGTGCTTGGTATAGATAAGGAATATGCCAAGGAATATAATGACAACTATATACAGAACGGCGGACGTATCGTAGTTGATGCAGACGGAGAGCCTACTGGACATCTTAAGGAGGCAGCAGGCGATCTCGTAACACCTTTGAGACCTGTATATTCCGTTGAACAGATAAAGGAAGCAATGCTTGAGCAGCAGGATTGGCTGGCAAGTCTCGGCTTCACCTCCTTCTTTGATGCAGGTGTACTCAATATGGGACCTGAGACCGCAGATAATTACTATACTGCAATGTCTGAGCTTGCAAAGGAAGGAAAGCTCAATGTCAGAGTACACAGCTCCTTCTGGGTACAGCCTTATGACTTTGATAATTTCGAGGACTGTAAGGAATACATTGATGAGTGGCTTATAAAGGCCGATGAGCTTAGCGAGACTGAGTATTTCAAGGTCAATACCATTAAGATGATGGCAGATCAGGTGCTGGAGGAAGCAACAGCTTACATGAGCGAAGGAATGTATGCCGACGGCGTTCTTGAGAATAATGATATTGAGAGCAATAATATCTGGGCAGGCAAGGAAGATATGCTCGAGCAGATAATTGAGTACGGCGCAGAGCATGGTCTTAACCTTCATATTCATGAGATCGGTGATGCTGCCGCAACAATGGCACTTGATGCTGTTGAAAAGGCAGAGGAAACTTATCCTGAGCTTAAAGATGACAGAGTAAGTCTCGCACATTGCCAGTTTATCAACAAGGCCGATCAAGAGCGTATGAAGGAGCTCGGGGTATCTGCTATAGTAGCACCGTATTGGGCCGTTATGGATGATTATTACTGGAGTGTTTACCTGCCGCTTATGAGCAGTCAGGAGGCTCTTGATACACAGTATCCTATGGCAAGCCTTGAGAAGGCAGGCGTTAACGTTGCGTTCCACAGTGACTATGTGGTAACAAAGCCTGACATGGGCTGGCTGTTCTACAGTGCTCAAACCAGAGTGCTTCCGCAGAAGATGTTTGATATCTGGTACGGAGAGGATTCGGAGGAGTTCTTCCGTTCAACAGATACAAGTGTATCACAGAAGCCTGAGGATAATGTTGACAAGATTCTTATAGGACCGCTTAAGCAGTGGGATGAGGCCCTTACACTTGATGAGACTCTTGAAGCTGCTACCATAAACGGTGCGAGAACGATCAATCTTGACGACAAGATCGGCAGCATTGAGGAAGGAAAGTCTGCAGATATCATGATCCTCAACATGAATATCAGAGAGGCTGATATAGAGGATGTTGAAAATGTTGCACCGATACGAACTTTCTTCGAAGGAAGAACAGTATATGAAGCAAAGTGAGCCTGATCAATTGAAAGCCGCACATTGACTTAAGCTGCGGTATGACGGAACATTTTTAAATTACAGAAACAAATATACCCTGTTGAGTATTCCTCGGCAGGGTATATTTCGTTTCAGTGCGCCCGGTGGCGCAGCTTGCTTAGCTGTTTTTATCGTACAGCAGCTTTCGTATCTCGGTGAGGCGGTCTCTGAGAGCAATAGCCTCCTCGAAGTTCAGCTCGGCGGCAGCGGCATGCATGCGCTTATTAAGAGTGGTCTCAAGAGCATTAAGCTCACGCTGATTCATGGATTCAATCTCCTGCTCGTTATCCTTAGGATCGCTTTCGGCAGCCTTGGAGATGGTTATAAGCTCACGAACAGCCTTCTTGATGGTGGTAGGAGTGATACCGTGCTCCTTGTTATATTTATCTTGTATTTCACGGCGGCGGTTGGTCTCATCTATGGCACGCTGCATAGATCCGGTTATGGTATCGGCATACATGATGACATGACCGTCTGCATTTCTGGCGGCACGTCCTACTGTCTGTATCAGAGAGGTCTCACTGCGCAGGAAGCCCTCTTTATCCGCATCAAGTATTGCTACCAGTGAGACCTCCGGAATATCAAGGCCTTCTCTGAGCAGATTTATGCCTACAAGCACATCAAATACATTGAGTCGCATATCACGTATGATCTGACTTCGCTCAAGAGTGTCTACATCAGAGTGCAGATAACGTACCCTGATACCGATATTTTTCATATAATCAGTCAGATCCTCTGCCATTTTCTTGGTAAGAGTAGTGACAAGCACCTTGTTGCCCTTGCCGGTTTCTTTATTTATCTCTGAGATAAGATCGTCTATCTGACCCTCAACAGGGTGTATGGCTATAGGCGGATCCAGTAGACCGGTAGGTCTTATTATCTGTTCTGCTCTAAGCAGCTCATGCTCCTCCTCATAAGGTCCGGGAGTGGCAGAGACAAAGAGCATCTGATTAATCTTTTCTTCAAATTCCTCTATGTTGAGAGGTCTGTTGTCAAGCGCAGACGGCAGTCTGAAGCCGTAATCTACCAGTACGGTCTTACGTGAATGATCGCCTGCATACATTCCTCTCACCTGAGGAATGGTGATATGTGACTCATCGACTATGATAAGAAAGTCCTTTGGAAAATAGTCCATGAGTGTGTAAGGCGGAGCACCGGGTTTAGAGCCTGCAAGATGCCTTGAATAGTTCTCAATACCGGAGCAGATACCTGTCTCTTTAAGCATTTCCACATCAAAGCTTGTTCGTTCGCTTATGCGCTGTGCCTCGATAAGCTTGTCCTCGGAATTAAAAAAGGCAACTCTTTCCTCCATTTCCTGCATAATATCCTCACAGGCTCTGTCCATCTGATCCTTTGGAACGACATAATGAGATGCCGGAAATACTATGCAGTGATTGAGCTCTGTCTTGACGTGACCGGTCATGGAGTCAATGGCACTTATCCGGTCTATCTCATCACCGAAGAATTCGATACGGAAGGCTTCACCGCCCGAATAGGAGGGATATATCTCAAGCACATCCCCGTGTACTCTGAAGGAGCCTCGCTTAAAGTCCATCTCATTTCGTGAGTATTGCATATCAACAAGACGTCTCATGACATCTCGCATATCATGTGTCTGTCCGGGGCGAAGTGAGACGGTCATCTTTTTATAGTCTATAGGTGAACCGAGACCGTAAATGCAGGAGACAGAAGCAACTATGACTACATCATTTCTCTCGGAAAGAGCCGCAGTTGCCGAATGGCGGAGCTTATCTATCTCGTCATTTATGGCGGAATCCTTTTCTATATAGGTATCGCTTGAAGGAACATAGGCTTCCGGCTGATAATAATCATAGTAGGAGACGAAATACTCCACCGCATTTTCAGGAAAAAATTCCTTCATTTCGCTGTAGAGCTGTGCGGCAAGAGTCTTGTTGTGGGCTATTATCAGCGTAGGTTTCTGCAGCTTCTGTATGACATTTGCCATTGTAAATGTTTTGCCAGAGCCGGTTGCGCCGAGCAGGGTCTCGAATTGGTTGCCTTCCTCAAAGCCTCTGACCAGCTCGTCTATTGCCTGCGGCTGATCGCCGGTAGGTGCAAATTCACTGTGCAGCTTGAATTCCATATATCAGTCTTCTTTCTTGAAACTCATTTATTAATGTCTTGTATATACATATACGAACCGTTCCAAAGCCCAAGCAGCTTTTGCCCAAGCGCAAGAGTTCGCGATCCGCTGATTTGCTTTGCAAATCCGATGTTTCTGAGGTATATAATACTATATTATCGTATTAGATATACCGATAGTTTGGGGTTTATTTTTAATTTCATGGTAAATTGTATTCTATGAAAAATGTTCCGCGGGATGCATGACTCGCGCAAAAGCGAAAATGTCGCAAGAGACCGCGCTCGGCGCGAGAATGTATCAAGACACATTCCGCAATTAATCGATAATTTTTGGTGAGGTTATTATGCTTAAAAGACCTGCAGTGCTTTGTATTATGGACGGGCTTGGGCTTAGGAAGGAGACCTGCGGCAATGCCGTGGCTCTTGCCCATACTCCCGTATTGGACAGACTTATGAAGGAATGTCCTTTTGTCGAAGGTGAGGCTTCGGGACTTGCGGTAGGCTTGCCCAAAGGACAGATGGGCAACTCTGAGGTGGGACATCTCAACATGGGAGCCGGAAGGATAGTGTATCAGGAACTTACGCGCATCTCCAAGTCCATAGAGGACGGAACTTTCTTCAATGATCCCGTGCTTATTAAGGCTGCCGATAATTGCAGGAAGTATGATTCCGCAATGCATTTTATGGGACTTTTGTCAGACGGGGGAGTACACAGTCATATAGAGCATCTGTACGGACTCCTGGAGTTTGCCGCAAGACAGGGACTTAAGAAGGTCTACGTGCATGTATTTACGGACGGCAGAGATACGCCTCCGGACAGCGGTATCAAGTATATTGAGGCACTTGAAGCAAAGATGAGAGAGCTTGGTGTGGGAGAGATAGCTTCTGTATCGGGTCGCTACTATGCCATGGACAGAGACAAAAACTATGAGCGCATAGAGAAGGCATTTAATGCTCTGACCAAGGGTGAAGGAGTGAAAGCAAACTCTGCAGAGGAGATAATGACAAGGTCCTATGCCGAAGGTGTTACGGATGAGTTTATAGTACCTTCTGTTATATTCAAGGAAGACAGACCGACAGCACTTATTTCGGAGCATGATTCGGTGATCTTCTATAATTTCAGACCCGACAGAGCAAGAGAAATAAGCAGAGCCTTCTGTGATGATGAGTTTGATTTCTTTGCAAGAGGCAGGCGCCTTGAGCTTTGCTATATATGCTTTACCGATTATGATGAGACCATTGCCCATAAGGATGTGGTTTTTAAGAAGGAAGAGATAGTCAATACCTTCGGAGAATATATAGCAAAACATGGCAAGACGCAGTTGCGTATCGCAGAGACAGAAAAGTATGCACATGTAACATTTTTCTTTAACGGAGGACGTGAGGAGCCTTATGAAAATGAAGACCGCATACTTGTTCCTTCACCCAAAGAGGTTCCGACCTACGATCTTAAGCCGGAGATGAGTGCGTATGAGGTATGCGACAAGTTGTGTGAGGCGATAAGAAGAGAAAAGTATGATGCAATAATCGTTAATTTCGCAAACAGCGATATGGTCGGACATACCGGTGTGCTTGAAGCTGCTGTTAAGGCAGTCGAGACCGTAGACAGCTGTGTCGGCAGGGTCTGTGAGGCTGTAAAGAAAGTTGACGGAGTAATGTTCATCTGTGCAGATCACGGCAATTCGGATATAATGATAGATGAAGCCACAGGCAGACCGCACACGGCACATACCACCAATCCGGTGCCGTTTATCTTGTTCAATGCCGATGCAAAGCTTGGCTTGAGAAAGGGCGGTGTGTTGGCTGATATTGCACCGACCATGCTGGAGCTGATGGGACTGCCCAAGCCTATCGAGATGACAGCGGACTCTCTGCTTGTAAGGAACCGACAGGTGCCAAACAGATACTTATAGTTTAATTTAATAGGAAAAGCATATGAAACGACCTTTGTTCTCAGCAGCGGTGATCGTTCTGTCCGGGATGATATGCGGGATACAGGAGTCGGGAATAATTATTAAGGCAGCAGCCGTAACGGCAACTGCTTTAATGCTTGTGTATATTATGAGCGGACTGTCCGTAAGCGGCAGTTCGCTTTTTGTATCCGGAAAAGCAGCTTGCAGAAGACAAGGTAAGGCTGGAGATTTAAACAAATATTCGGCAAAAAGACGCTTATACTTAGCTTGTGTGATACTGCTTTTTGCCGCAGGCTTCATAAGAGGAAGCGTACAGTCGCATATATATAACAGTGCCGAATGCCGGGAGTTTTATGAGCGTTATAAACCACGCAACCCCGGACTGTTTGATTATTCGCTGTATCTTAAGAGTAAGGATATCTCTAATGAAGAGCAGTATGAACAAAGTAAGTCTGAAACAAAGGATGTCATTGACAATGAAACTGCGGAGGAAGCACCTTTGGAGAGTATGCTCGCGGCAGTAAGCAACTTCTGCGGTAATGTATTCGATAAGAGTCTGTCGGAACATGATGCCGGTATATATAAAGCTGTGATACTCGGAGACAAGAGTGATATGGATGAAAATGTCAGAGATCTGTATCAGGATGCCGGGATCGCACATCTGCTGGCTGTCAGCGGACTGCATGTAAGCATGATAGGTGCAGGACTCTATGAATTGCTGCGAAGGAAGCTAAATGCAAAACACTCGGCATTTGCAGTGTCTATGGTATTGTTCTTCTATATGCTTATGACAGGAGCTTCAGGCTCGGTTATCAGAGCTGTTATCATGCTTATAATGAGTATAGCCGCTATAGTTTGCGGCAGAAATTATTGTATGACCACGGCAATATCGGTATCTGCCATTATAATCATGATGTACAGACCGTACATGATATTTACGAGCGGCTTTCAGCTTTCCTTCGGAGCTGTTGCATCGATAAGCCTGATTTCACAGAATATAATAAGAAAAACTGAAAATCTGATAGAAAATTCTGATAAAACAGAAAAATCAAGAGAAATTCGAGGCACAGAGCCGGGATTTAGTAAGAAAAGTATTTCGGTATTATTAGGACTTAAGCTGCCGCAGGGCTTTAAGAAAAGCATAAGCAGAAAAAACAGACTGCCTAAGCTTCTCAATGTCTTTATTGTAAGTGCGTCTATTCAGATAGGTACTCTGCCGCTTATCGCATATCATTTCTACAAATTTCCGGTATACGGAATATTACTTAATTTCATAGTGATTCCTTTGCTTGCGGCTGTGCTGGTGTCCGGAATGGCGCTGATAGCTGTAAGCGGCATATTTAGTCTGATGGGAAGTATGATCCCGGCATTGCCCGGCACATCTTTGATTACCGGGGCAGCTGGGACGGCTGTGATATTTGCCGCGGCACCCGGTCATTATGTGCTTAAGCTGTATGAGCTCCTAAGCACCGCAAGCCTCAGACTTCCTTATGCAAGCGTATGCATAGGACGACCCGGCATGCTAAGTATAATATTGTATTATGTTTTGCTTACGATCGTCATAATATGGTTTTTAAGACCGAGGTTTGTAAAGAGGGCAGGAGCTTATATAAGTCTTGCGGCTGCCGCATTTTCAATGATAGGTATATCAGGCTTACTCAGATATCGTGAAACAAGGGATTTTTATGTAATGGCAATAGATGTGGGGCAGGGAGATTGTTTACTTATAAAGAACGGCAGGCATTATATCCTGTCGGACGGAGGCTCTTCAAGCCGTAAAAATATAGGTAAAAATGTTATAGAATCCGTGCTTTTGTCACGTGGAATATCCGAACTTGATGCCGTATGTGTGAGCCATGCCGATGCAGACCATATAAACGGGATAGAGTATCTCTTAAGTGAGGGGTCATTTCCGAAGATCGATGCTTTGGTACTGCCGGAGGCGGCACGAAATGATGAGGCATATGATGAATTAAGACGGCTGAATAAGGGAAAGACTGTATATCCAAAGGCGGGAGAGCTTATAGCGGCTGACGGCGACATGAGCCTTAAGTGTATTTATTCCGGCTTTGATTCTGAAGACAGGAACAGGGATTCGCTTGTTTTTCTGCTTAA
>JAUNWP010000031.1:13177-17696 GCA_030540255.1 Eubacteriales bacterium
AACAGACTTAAGTTTTTCAAAACGCTCTCCGATTGAGCACGATCTGTCCACGGGCCTTTTCATATTTTTTCAGATCGAGCTTACCGAGCTCAGTATTGTACATTCTTGTGGAAGTTCCGGCTTTAAGCTTGTATAATGAACGCTATGAACGGCTTGAAAAATATGTATCTCATCTGCGGAGATGAGGACTATCTCAGAGAACAAGAAAAGAATAGACTGCTTAAGGCTCTCGGCTGTGAAGGCAGCATGAATTACAACTGCTTCTCGGAAGAGGATATAGACCTTGACGAGATAATATCGCTCATGCATACGCTTCCCTTTGCCGAGGAACATCGCACAATCATGATAGACGGCTGCGGATGGTTTAATGGTGAAGGCTCAAAGGAGACTGCTGAGGCATTTTCAGAGCTGCCGGACAGTACTGTAGTTATTTTCTATGAGAAAAATGTCGATAAGAACAATGTCCTTACCAGGCTCATTCAGTCAAAGGGCAAGATAATGCGCTTTGATACAGCGGACAGCAGGCAAGGAAAGGACAAGACGCTCGGTAAGAGCGAGGTACGTGACTGGGTTAAAAATGAATTGAAGCATGCCGGACGGCGCATAGACAGCAGGACTTTGAATGAGCTGACGGAGTTTACCGGATATGATATGCAGAATCTTAGCACGGAGCTTGAGAAGCTTATCTGCTATACCTTGGATAAGCCGGCAAATTATGTCATAGGCAGGCAGGATATTGATGCGGTATGCTCCAAGACCATTACCGACAGGATATTCGATATGATAGCATTTAAGCTTAAGGGCAGGGTATCGGAGGCGCTTACCATACTTGAGGAGCTCTTTGCTGTTAAGACGGCAGCAATGCGTATAATATATGTAATGGTCAAGCAGTATGAGAAGGCACTTGCGGTTAAGGAAGGAATGGCTGCAGGATTGAGCGATGCGGAGATCATGGCAAAGACCGGGATCAAGGACTGGCAGCTGCGCCGTATCAAGGATCAGGTAACGGATGTCACACTTAAGGAGCTTATAAAACGGCTTGAAGCCTGTGCGGATACAGAGTGCAGTATCAAATCCGGTGACATAAGTGACAGACTTGGGGTCGAATTGCTTATAATTAAGTGAAAAAATGACGAAAAAAGTCGAAATGCCAAGGATTTACTTGACACCTGACGGCTTTCTATATAAAATGTTCATGTTTGCACGAGACTGTCCGTGTCCGGAATCAGTGGAAACATCATAAACACAAGAAGGAGGTGTAACACGGGAAATGGCAAACATTAAATCAGCAAAGAAGAGAGTTCTTGTAGCACAGACCAGAACTGAGCGTAATAAAGCTATCAGATCAAAGGTTAAGACTTATGTTAAGAAGGTTGCTGCTGCTGTTGAGGCAGGAGATAAGGCTGCTGCTGAGGCTGCTCTGAAGACGGCTGCTTCAGAGATCGATAAGGCTCAGACTAAGGGCGTTTATCATGCAAATACAGCTTCAAGAAAGGTAGCAAGACTTTCAAAGGCAGTTGCTGCTATGCAGTAATTGCAGGTCTTGATTTGACTTAAATTATATCAATTTAGCCCTCGGATTAACCCAGCCGAGGGCTTTTATATTATCCTGGATACAGGATCGATGTGTGCTTGGAATGCTTGCGATCCTAAAAACCTTCTATTAAAAGACTATGACAGATACACATTTCGACCAAAGCAAAATAAGAAATTTCAGTATTATCGCGCATATAGATCACGGTAAATCGACATTGTCGGATCGTATCATAGAGATGACCGGACTCTTAAGCAGCCGTGAGATGCAGGCTCAGGTCCTCGACAACATGGATATCGAGAGAGAGCGCGGCATAACCATCAAGTCTCAGGCTGTAAGGACCGTGTATAAGGCTGAGGACGGTGCGGAGTATGTATTTAATCTTATAGATACTCCGGGACATGTCGATTTTACTTACGAGGTCTCCAGATCACTCAAAGCCTGTGACGGTGCGGTGCTGGTTGTTGATGCCGCACAGGGCATAGAGGCTCAGACACTTGCCAATGTATATATGGCACTGGATAACGATCTTGAGGTAGTACCTGTTATCAATAAGATAGATCTGCCGAGTGCGGATCCGGACAGAGTTGCCCACGAGATAGAGGACGTGATCGGAATAGAAGCCGAGGATGCTCCGAGGATCTCAGCTAAGACTGGACTCAATGTCAAGGATGTGCTTGAGGCTATAGTACATAAGATTCCGGCTCCTACAGGGGATGCGTCGGCTCCTTTAAAGGCGCTTATTTTTGACTCTGTCTATGATTCCTACAGAGGCGTTATCATTTTCTGCCGTGTCAAGGAAGGCACAGTAAGAAAGGATATGCGTATCAGGATGATGGCATCAGGTGCCGAATATGAGGTGACTGAGGTAGGATATATGCATCCGGGACGGTTTGCTCCTTGTGATGAATTAAGAGCCGGTGAGGTTGGATATATTACGGCAAGCATCAAGAATATCCAGACAACCAGAGTCGGAGATACAGTAACAGATGCCGATGATCCGGCAGATGAGCCGCTTCCGGGCTATAAGGAGGTAACTCCCATGGTCTACTGCGGATTGTATCCTGCAGATAATGCCAAGTACCCGGATCTGAGAGATGCTCTTGAGAAGCTTAAGCTTAACGACGCTTCTCTTTTCTATGAGCCGGAGACTTCGGTGGCACTCGGTTTCGGCTTCAGATGCGGTTTCCTCGGATTGCTGCATCTTGATGTTGTACAGGAGAGACTTGAACGTGAATACAATCTCGACCTTGTTACGACTGCACCGTCGGTTATTTATAAGGTATATAAAACAGACGGAAGTGTTATAGATCTTACAAACCCGACCAATCTTCCGGATCCTTCACAGATAGAGTATATGGAGGAACCGATAGTTAAGGCGGAGATCATGACAAGCACAGATTATGTGGGATCCATTATGAAGCTTTGTCAGGAGAGACGAGGCAATTATCTCGGTATGGAGTATCTTGAGGATACGAGAGCACTGCTCAAATATGAGCTTCCGTTAAATGAAATAATATACGACTTCTTCGATGTTCTTAAATCAAGGAGCCGCGGATATGCTTCATTTGACTATGAGCTTAAGGGCTATGCCAAGTCAAGCCTTGTTAAGCTTGATATACTCGTGAATAAGGAGACTGTGGATGCATTATCATTCATAGTCTTTGCAGACAGTGCATACGAGAGAGGCCGCAAGATGTGTGAGAAGCTTAAGGATGAAATTCCGAGACAGCTTTTCGAGATACCGATACAGGCAGCCATAGGCGGCAAGATAATTGCAAGAGAGACCGTTAAAGCACTCAGAAAGGATGTACTTGCCAAGTGTTACGGCGGTGATATCTCACGTAAGAAAAAGCTTCTGGAGAAGCAGAAGGAAGGCAAGAAGCGTATGCGTACCTTCGGTTCTGTAGAGATACCGCAGTCGGCGTTCATGAGTGTGCTCAAGCTTGAGGATGAATAAGATTTGAGAATATTTATTCACGGAATTTGAATAAATATTAAAAAAAGTATTGACACTCCGCAGGGTTTGTGTATAATACAGTCATGCTACTTAAGCAGTAGCTTCATTCGAAAATCAATTTGTTTTGTAATAAGGGAGAAAAAAATGAAGAAGTTTTTTGCAGGAGCACTTGCAGCAGTGATGACAGTTTCACTTGCAGCTTGCGGTTCATCATCAACAACAGAGACAACAACAGCAGCAGCCGAGACTTCGGCAGAGGCAGCAGAGAGTACAGAAGCAGCAGCTTCAGGCGATATCAAGACAGTTGAGGAAGGTAAGCTTACCGTTGCAACCAGCCCTGATTTTGCACCGTATGAGTTCTATGCTATCGATAAAGACGGACAGCCGCAGCTTGCAGGCTTCGATATGGATCTTGCACAGTATATCGCAGATTATCTCGGACTTGAGCTTGAGGTAATTCCGATGGACTTTGACGGAACTATCATGGAGCTTTCACAGGGTAATGTAGATCTCGGTATGGCAGGATATTCACCGTCAGAGGATCGTAAGGAAGTTATGGACTTCTCTGATATCTATATCTCCGGAGGTCAGTCATTTGTATGCCGTCAGGACAACAAGGACAAGTTTGCAACACTTGAGGATACAAACAAGTCTGATTATACCTTTGGCGCACAGGTAGGTTCAATACAGGCAGGACTTGCCAAGGAGAATTCACCTGAGGCAGACATCCTTGAGATGGCGAAGGTTACAGATATTATCGCCGATCTTCTCGCAGGCAAGATGGACGGAGCTTATATCGAGACAATGGTTGCAGAGAGCTATGCAAAGAGCTATCCTGAGCTCTGTGTTGCACTTGATGTTCCGTTTGATGCTGTAGGATCGGTAGTAGGTATCAACAAGGGCAACGAGGCACTCGTTAAGGGTGTAAATGAAGCTATCGCAGCATGCAAGGAGTCAGGTGAGTTTGACAAGTATGTTGTTAAGGCTAACGAGCTTGCAAGCGGAGACATCATCGAGGGACTTGT
>JAUNWP010000031.1:17796-21327 GCA_030540255.1 Eubacteriales bacterium
TGCATATCCTTTTAAAATGCATACAGAGACCGAACCGGGAATTTACCATATAAAAACGGATGAATGTACCGGGATACTCAATTTTTCTTCTAAAAAACATAGGAAACAGTATTAATGGTGCTTGTATATTATTACAGATTAAATTATAATAATGCGCATGATTGAAAATAGAGCGGAGGTTGGATAATTGTTTAGTATATCGGGTTTTGAGAAAACCTTTGAATATCTCGACCTGTTTAAACAGGGACTTATATGCACGGTTTCACTGTCGTTTTTCACAGTTCTCTTTGGTTTTATGCTTGCACTTGTGCTTGCGGTGATGCGTCTGTCTGATTTCAGACCGTTCAGATCGCTTGCACTTACCGCAGACGGTCATGAGAAGGAGGAGGGCTTTGCGGCTGCGCTCAGTCGCTTTAATCCTATCAGCTTCATAGCAACCGTATATGTGGAAGTATTCAGAGCCACACCTATGCTGGTACAGCTCTTTATTATTTACTATGTAGTGTTTGCCAATGTCAGCTTTCCTACATATAAAATATTCGGATTTATAAGAACAGACAGATTTATTCCGGGTGTCGTTGCTCTTGCAATGAATTCCGGTGCATATCTTTCCGAGATCATCAGAGCCGGTATCCAGTCTATCGACGGAGGACAGACCGAGGCGTCACGTTCACTCGGACTTTCTCAGTTTGAGACTATGAGATATATCATACTGCCTCAGGCAATCAAGAATATACTTCCTCCTATAGCAAACGAATTCGTAACCATCATCAAGGAGTCTTCGATCTGCTATACCATCGGAGTACAGGATATCATGTATGCGGTATCCGCTACAAAGGGAGCAACCTACAGAGTTGCCGAGCCGCTTGTAATTGCGACCTGCGTATACTTCTGTCTGACCTTCCCGACCTCCAAGATCATTGCATATTTTGAAAGGAGGATGAGACGTGGAGACAAGAGATGAGGCTTTGATTTCGGTCAAGGGTCTGTGTAAATATTACAACAAGGGCGCTATCAAGGCGCTTGACGGAATTTCCGTAGATATAAACAAGGGAGACGTAATGGTTGTTATCGGTCCTTCGGGTTCCGGTAAATCCACCTTCCTGCGCAGTCTTAACCTTATGGAGCATCCTACCGACGGAACTATTCTTTTTGACGGAGTAGACATTACCAAGAAGAAGATACAGGATGAAAACGGCAAGTGGATAAAGCTTGATATCGATCAGCATCGCCGTAAGATGGGCATGGTGTTCCAGCATTTCAATCTGTTCCCGCATATGACTATTCTGGACAATATCACGCTTGCACCGACCAAGGTCAAGGGTGTTAGTAAGGCAGAGGCGGAAGAGAAGGCACTTGAGCTTCTTGACAGAGTAGGACTAAAAGACAGGGCAAAGGCTTATCCTATACAGCTTTCAGGTGGACAGAAGCAGCGAGTTGCCATAGTCAGAGCACTTGCAATGGAGCCACAGGTAATGCTTTTCGATGAGCCTACCTCGGCACTCGATCCGGAGATGGTAGGAGAGGTACTTGATGTTATCAAGGAGCTTGCACATGAGGGTATGACTATGGTGATAGTCACACATGAGATGGGCTTTGCGAGAGAGGTCGGAAACAGGGTGCTCTTTATGGCAGACGGCAAGCTGCTTGAGGAAGGTACACCGGAGGAGATCTTCGAATCACCGAGGCATCCGAGACTTCAGGATTTCCTGAGCAAGGTACTTTAAAAAGCTGCGTTCCGGCAAGGTACGGATAACAGAAAAGATTTACATTATTTACGTAAGCATCGATGCCAAAGCAAGACAAGCGATATTTGTCAGGCTTTGGCATTCTTTAAGACAAGGGGTGAAATAAGATGGATAAGTATAAGCAGACGGCAGTAGATGCAATAGAAGCAAAGCATGAGATGATCGAAGCTGCGGCAGATAATATATGGTCACATCCGGAGCTTTCGCTCTGTGAGCATTATGCATGCGATATGTATTGCGAGCTTTTGGAGAAAGAGGGATTTGATGTCAAGAGAAATATCTCAGGTATAGAGACTTCGTTTTCGGCAAGCTTCGGATCCGGAAGACCTGTTATAGCGATAACGGCTGAGTATGATGCCTTATCCGGTCTTTCACAGAAGGCTTTCTGTACAGAGAAAACACCGAGAGATACAGGCGATACCGATAGTGATGCGGGACACGGCTGCGGACATAATCTATTAGGCGCAGGTTCATTTGCGGCAGCTTTGGGAATTAAGGCTTATCTTGAGAAATATAAGGAAAGCGGTACGGTGATCTTATACGGCTGTCCGGGAGAGGAAGGCGTTGCTTCCAAGGCATTCTTTGCAAGAGACGGCGTTTGGGATGATATAGATGCCGCGCTCAGCTGGCATCCGAATGACTGCAATGAGGTCGCTATAGGCAGATCCAATGCATGTATACAGTATATGTATCATTTTAAGGGAGTAGCCGCTCATGCTGCCGGTAATCCGGATATGGGAAGAAGTGCACTTGATGCGGTTGAACTTATGAATGTAGGAGTTCAGTTCCTGCGTGAGCATATGAGCTCAAAGGCACGTATCCATTATGCTATAACCAATACCGGAGGAATGAGCCCTAATGTCGTTCAGGCAGAGGCAGATGTGCTCTATATGGTTCGCTGTGATAAGGTGTCTGAGGCACTTAAGCTCCAGGCGAGAGTAGATAAGATCGCAGAGGGAGCCGCTCTTATGACGGAGACGAGCTTAACAAAGCAGTTTGTGGACGGACTCGCTGATACTGTGCCGAATCAGACCATTGAAAGGATACTTTATAAGAACTATAAGGAGCTTGGAGTTCCGGAGCATAATGCTGAGGAAATTGCATTTGCAGACAGTATTATAAAGAGTTATGAAACCGTCGGCGCGGCAGGAAGTGCAAGCCCTTACAGCCCGGAGTATGCCGAGATGGTTGAGGAGCAGAGAGCCGGACGTTCAATGAATGACTTCCTGCTGCCTTATTACGAGGGAGATACCTTCAGACCGGGCTCTACGGATGTGGGAGATGTGAGCTGGAATACTCCTACGGCGCAGATACATGTTGCTGCATGGCCTAACGGCTGTCCGGGACACAGCTGGCAGAGCACTTCATCTGCCGGAAGCAGTATAGGACGCAAGGCCTGTGTACATGCAGGCAAGGTACTTGCAGCTGCCGCGGTTGAGCTTATGCGTTCACCTGAGGTGCTTAAGGAAGCAAGAGCGGAGTTTGAGAAACGTACCAAGGAAGGCTACAATTGCCCTATTCCTAAGGGAGCTGTGGCAAAGGCAGTAGTTTAACATTTTTATTACAATAATTTTAACTTCATTGATTTGAATGAAGCCCTATGTTATATCTGTCAGTACATTGGCGTGGTATATATTCGTTTATACCCGACAAATTGCATTCGCGATAAGGATGCTGTACAAAGAACAGATGCGGCATAGGGCTTTTTATCGATTAAAGCCGGAGTGTAGTCGTCTTCGGGCGCGGATTGGGCCGGGCGGGACGAATTTATCAGGCGAACCCA
>JAUNWP010000032.1 GCA_030540255.1 Eubacteriales bacterium
GATACGATTACCACATCGAATGATTTGCTCGCGTATGGCAGAGAAAACATATCCTGCACGGAAAAACGCAGCTTCGCAGAGTAATTCCCCCGTTTAGCCTCTGTAATCATTTCAAGAGAGGCATCCGTCGCCTCGATGCGTGCCGCTGATTTTACGATGTGCTTGGCGATCAGTCCCGTTCCGGTAGCCACCTCCAGCACTGTTTTGTCTTTCACGACCGGACGAATCAGCTCATACATTTTCTCGTATACTGCCCTGTCTTTTCGCATAAAGCAGTCATACAGACCTGCATTTCTGTCCCAGAAATTCTTGTATTCTCGCATTGCTGTCTCTCCTTTTATAGTTAGATTTATCTAACGCACGCGCACATTGACAAGTTAGGTTTGGCTAACTCATGTGTTTAGGAAAAGCCGCATTTCTGCGGCCTTTCGGCTTATACAAATAGCTTGCTGCAAGCATCACACATCTGTATTTTCAGCCACTGAGGATAACGCCTCTCGATCTACTCCTTACGGAAACAGCCAAAATCTATTTTCACACCATTGCGGTGACTTTTGCTTTCTTATCCATATTATATCGTGCTCACTTCTTTTTTTGCAATGGTATAGTATCTCGTGATTTACCGGATACCCGCGCATATTACGGATTGTTTCCGATTCCGTTTATGCGCTAAGAAAAGAGCTACTGCCGTAGCAGTAGCTCTTGGTATCTTTAATTGTGTAAAGATTATCTGTTCTGGAATGCAGGATCGCCGAACTCAGGTCTCTGATACGGCTTCTTAACAACGAGTGTTCCTGTTCCATATCCGCAAAGGATCGGCTCCGGAAGAACGTTAGCTGCAGAATCTGCAAGACCTTCCTGACGAGCAAGCTCGATAACCTTGTGTGCCTCGAAATGGCATGTGAAAGAAGTGTTTCCAACCTTCTCTACATATCCTGAATACTCCATGAAGTCACCAGCATAAACAGGAGCTGTGTAACGAACCTCTGAATATCCAAGGAAAAGTGACTCATCACCGAAAAGACGAACTGCGAGCTCTGTAGCAACATCGCCCCATGCTGTTACGATATGAGCGCCCTCTACAAGCTCTCCAGCGTAATGAGCATCACCAGCTGACATACGATATCTAAGCACAACCTTTGTACCAATCATTGTTTTGTCCTCCTAAATTGACATTCAATTAATTTATCCAGCCTTTTGTTTGGCTGTTTAAATATCCTTTTGACAATCACAATATATCACCCTTTAGATATTAGGTCAACCTTTTCGTTTTGTAAAGTTTCACTAATTTCCAAGCCTTCTTTTGGCTATTTTTAGTGAAATATGCACTTCTTTTATGCAATTTATTCAATTACTTTATAACAAAGGCTGCTATAAAGAATCTTTATAGCAGCCTTTTCATTCATTAAGCTATAGAATGAGCTATCAGCTCCTTCATATCCTCTGTCTTCTTATCGAGAGCATGTGCTATCTCGGAGTAGAGTGCATTCTCCGCCAGCTTAAAATATCTGTCGTCTATAGATGTTACTTTTTTGCCGTGATCGAGTCTGTCCTTGTTTCTGAAGTACAGATTCTTGATGATCGCAACAAGTGCTACGGGATCATTGCTGCGCATGGCATTCTTATACTCCTGCTCTCTCGACTTGTCGCTTTCTATCCATTTGGTCTCAATCGACGGAATGGATAGAATAAGAGCCTCGGCTTCAGTCTTATCCATTGCCTTGCGCAGATTGGACTTGTCTGAATCCACCGGTACAAACACCTTTGCTCTGCTGTCTGCGATCGGAGCCAGACAGTAGTATTCTTTCTCGTCGGAATTCTCTGTTAATCTGCGCAGTAAAATATCTTCAACCACACAAACACCTGTATTTGCCTTGACTACAAATTCTCCTTTCGTATACATATTCCTCGACCTCCCAATACAACCGATTTTAACATTTTCCTTCGGTAATTTCAAAGGAGTTTAGGCATTTTCGGCATATTTTCGTCAATATTATGTATACTCAGCTATTCAAATTATGTATACATCACTCAAAGCTCATTAATTATTCTGTTGAATCTCTGTTTTACTTCGGCGTAGACTCTCTCTTTGTCTATGAAGCTGTATTCTCCGTCCTTATATACAACCCTTCCGTCTGTCATAGTAAGCACCACATCAGAGCCCTGTGCGGAGAATACTATATCCGACAGGCTGTCAAAGCCCGGCTGCAGATGCGGCCTGTCTGTGTCTATAAGCACTATATCCGCTCTGTTTCCTACCGCAATGCGTCCGCAGTCTGTTCTTCCCTGAGCCATTGCTCCGTCATAGCTTGCCATCTTAAGTATGTCCGCTGCGCTTATTGCATTGGCATCTCTTGTAATGCCTCTTGATATCATAGCCGCAAGATGTATCTCCTCAAACATATTGAGGTTATTATTGCTTGATGCTCCGTCGGTGCCGAGAGCAACTTTTAGTCCTTTTCCGAGATAATCCTTGACAGGCGCAATACCGCTTCCAAGCTTCAGATTGCTTGAAGGATTATGTACAACATTAGCTCCCGCCGCCTTCATTATCTCGATATCTTCGTCTTCGATATATACGCAATGAGCCGCATTTACCTGAGACTTGAAGAGTCCGCAGTCGGCAAAATATCTTACGACTGTTCTTCCGTCCTGACGGCTTTTGCACTCAGCATGCTCGGACTGAGTCTCGGAGATATGTGTATGGACTATAAGCTTTTCTTCCGCAGCGGCCTCGGCTATCTGACGTACCAGTCCCTCATTTGAGGTGTATTCAGCATGCAGTCCCATATCCGCCTTGATACGGCTGTCGGAGCCGTCTGCATTTACAGCGCCGTATACTCCCGACTTGGCATCCTTAAGAAGCTGCATGGTATCATTGTAGCCCTTCATCTCATGAAGCTTAACATCCGGATCAAAGGATGATATGCCGTGACATATATTTGCCTTCATGCCTGCCTCGTCAAGTGAACGTGCCATATCATTTATAAAGAAATACATATCGCTGATGGAAGCACAGCCGGAAGCAAGCAGCTCCATTGCACCAAGCTTGGTCGTCCAGTATACGTCTTCGCCTGTAAGCTTAGCCTCAAACGGGAATATCTTCTCGTTAAGCCATCTCTGAAGCGGAAGCCCGTCACCGTAGCCTCTTAATATAGTCATCGGAACATGGCAATGTACATTATAGAGAGCCGGCATCATCAGCTTGTTTCTGCCGTCATAGACAGTCTCTCCATCAAGCTTCTCAGGGCATTCCTTGCCTATATAGTCTATAAATGCACCCTTTGTGCGCACATACATATCGCTTTGTACTTCGTAATTTCCGTCTATAAGCTTTATATTTTTAAATAACATGATTACCTCTTTCTGTATTTATCTCTCAAGATAAGGCTTAAGATACTTGCCTGTGTAGCTTTCCCCGACCTTGCATATCTCCTCCGGAGTTCCCTGTGCGACCACGGTTCCTCCGCGATAGCCTCCCTCGGGTCCCATGTCTATGATGTAGTCAGCAGTCTTGATAACATCCAGATTGTGCTCTATCACCACTACTGTGTTGCCGTTTTCTCTGAGTCTTAAGAGTATATCCACGAGCTTGTCAACGTCTGCAAAATGCAGTCCAGTAGTAGGCTCATCCAAAATATATATGGTCTTGCCTGTTCCTCTCTTGCTTAACTCTGCCGCAAGTTTTATACGCTGTGCTTCTCCTCCCGAGAGCTCCGTACTCGGCTGTCCGAGTCTGATGTATGAAAGGCCGACATCATAGAGGGTCTGTATCTTACGTTCAACGGACGGAACATTTTTAAAGAATTCCAAAGCCTCTTCGACGGTCATGTTAAGCACATCATAAATGCTTTTGCCCTTATATTTGACCTCAAGAGTCTCTCTGTTATAACGTTTGCCTCCGCATACCTCGCACGGAACGAATACATCCGGCAGGAAATGCATCTCTATCTTGATGATACCGTCACCCGAGCATGCCTCGCAGCGTCCGCCCTTAACATTAAAGGAGAAGCGTCCTTTATTGTAGCCCCTGACCTTGGCATCCTGAGTTGCCGCAAACAGATCTCTTATAATGTCAAATACTCCAGTGTAGGTCGCCGGATTAGATCTCGGTGTTCTTCCTATAGGAGACTGATCTATACATATGACCTTATCCAGCTGTTCGAGACCCTCTATGCCATCGCTTTTGCCCGGTATGGTACGTGCCTTATTAAGCTGCTTGGCAGCTGTCTTGTACAATATCTCATTAACAAGTGAAGACTTGCCGCTTCCCGATACTCCGGTAACTGCCGTCATGACTCCGAGCGGTATCTCCACATCTATGTTTTTAAGGTTATTTTCCGCAGCTGCCTTTATCTTGATCCATTTTTCGGGCTGCTTGCGTGTCTTCGGCACCTCTATTTTCTTTCTTCCGGAGAGATAGGCTCCTGTCTCGGAGCGCTCGCACTTCATTATCTCCTCTGCAGTTCCTACGGCAACGACCTCTCCGCCGTGTTCTCCCGCACCAGGTCCTATATCTACTATGAGATCTGCGGCACGCATGGTATCCTCATCATGCTCTACCACTATTACCGAGTTGCCGAGGTCTCTGAGCTTTTTAAGAGTTGCAAGCAGCTTGTCGTTATCTCTCTGATGGAGACCTATGGAAGGCTCGTCGAGTATATAAGCCACTCCGACAAGTCCCGAGCCTATCTGAGTCGCAAGTCTGATACGCTGTGCTTCTCCTCCGGACAAAGTTGCCGTAGCTCTTGAGAGCGTAAGATAATCGAGTCCGACATTTACAAGGAAATTAAGACGTGCCTTGATTTCTTTGATTATCTCGGCTCCTATCTGCAGCCTGAAATCATCAAGACTCAGGCTCTCGAAAAGATCACGGAGCTTGTCTATGGACAGCTCTGACATCTCGAAGATATTCTTATCCGCAACCGTGACGGCAAGTGATGATGCCTTCAGTCTCTGTCCCTTACAAAGAGGGCAGGTATCATGAAGCATAAATTCCTCATACATGCTCTTGGCATCCTGAGTATAGGCTTCTCTGTAACGGCGCTTGACATTCTCAATAAGGCCTTCGAATTCGACCTCATAATTTGTTCCGCCGGAATATTTGCTCTTGTACTTGACATGAACCTTATGTCCGTGAGTTCCCTTAAGTATGACATCCTTGGCCTTGTCGCTCAATTGCTCAAATGGAGTATCGAGGCTGAAGCCGTATTCCTCGGAAAGTGCTGTAAGCATGGCATGTGTATATGAGCTTTCCTGCCCGCTCGAAGCCCAGCCTGTCACCTGTATGGCTCCCTGATTGAGAGACAGACTCATATCCGGTATCATCAGATCTATACTGAATTCCATGCGGTAGCCGAGTCCGAAGCACTCCGGGCAGGCTCCGTAAGGGTTATTGAAGGAGAAGGATCTCGGCTCTATCTCTTCTATACTGATGCCGCAGTCAGGACATGCAAAATTCTGCGAAAAGCTGAGAGTTTCTCCGTCTATTATATCGACCATCATCAGGCCGTCCGAGAGCTTCAGGACATTTTCCACGGAATCCGTAAGTCTCTGCTCTATGCCATCTTTGACGATAAGACGATCCACGACTATCTCAATATTATGCTTGATATTTTTATCAAGCTTTATCTCCTCGCTGAGCTCGTACATATTGCCGTCTATACGTACTCTTACATAGCCGGATTTGCGTGCCTGCTCCAAGAGCTTGACATGCTCTCCCTTGCGCCCTCTTACCACCGGAGCAAGCAGCTGTATCTTTGTCCTCTCCGGCAGCTTCATTATCGCATCCACCATCTGATCGGCAGACTGGCGTTTTATCTCACGGCCGCAGTTAGGGCAATGAGGAATACCTATTCTTGCATACAAAAGACGGAGATAATCATAAATCTCCGTCACTGTTCCAACCGTCGATCTCGGGTTATGATTTGTTGATTTCTGGTCAATACTGATTGCCGGAGAAAGTCCCTCTATGCTCTGCACATTCGGCTTCTCCATCTGACCCAAAAACTGTCTCGCATAGGAGCTCAAAGACTCCATATAACGTCTCTGTCCCTCTGCATAGATGGTATCAAAGGCAAGCGATGACTTACCGGAACCCGAGAGTCCCGTCAGCACCACCAACTCGTTGCGCGGTATATCCAGATCTATCTTCTTGAGATTATGCTCTGCCGCACCCCTGATCTTAATATATTGTTTTCCCATTTTTCTCCTGTCAGTCCCAGTTGCCGTCTCTGCGCAGCTTCTTGTACAGCTCATAGGCCTTCTCCATTATCTCGCGCTCATTGTCAAACTTGAGCAGATGTATGGCCTCATGATACTTATAATAGCCGCTGTCTCTGAAATACTCCTCTGCCTGAGGCTTGGAATAGTAGGATTTTCCGCGCATCAGATACCAATGCACATCCTTCTCTACCTTATCCTCAGGTACCGTAAATGAATATGAATTCTTACCTACATACTCTACAATGTCGGCAGCCGCACCCGATTCCTCTTTGACCTCTCTGAGTGCGGTCTCCTCATGTGTCTCTCCCGGCTCTACCGTCCCTTTAGGCAAGACCCAGCCTTCGTAACGATTCTTGTAATTTTTGTACAATAATAAAATCTTGCTGTGGTATATAACTACACCACCGCAGCTCACAGCCTCTATCATAACTTGTCTCTTTTCCTGTAATACGGTCAATGTGCCCGGCAGCCGCCGAGTCACACAATTGGCTATATTATAACTCAGTACTACAGGTGCCGCAAGCATGGTACCTCTGATAAATCTCACAGCCGGGCTAAGCTTACTTTTTTGTATAAGCGGTTCACAAAGCTTCCTTTACCCGTGTGCACCTTTCGCAATAAGCTGCTGTCTCAGCCTAAGCTTAGTATGTCCTTGCCGAAGACTGCTGCCAGACTGAATTCTCTGCTGCCGCTTTCAAACGATACCGTAAGCTTTGCTCCGTCATTGTATGTAACTGTTCCTCTTCCATATTTTTTATGTTCTATTGAAATTCCCGGAATAAACTGCCCGGAAAAATCCGCAAATTCTATACTTTCCGTATCGATCTGCTCTAAAGCCTGAACAAGGACAGAATTGTCAAAGAAAACTGAGTTTTCTGACTCTTTGTCTGCCGAATTAAGTGTTCTTACACCGCCATCCTTATGCGCCGCAGCTTTCTGAGCTATTCTCGCAAATATTTCATCCGCAAATCCGTGCTTTCCGGGATAAGTAAGAAGATACAGCTTGTTTCTCGCCCGTGTCATTCCCACATAAAAGAGTCTGCGTTCCTCCTCATATTGAATCTTGGCTTCTTTGTCCCACGGCATGATATTTCGCTCCGCAGTCTCCGGCAAGATTCCTTCGCAGGCATCCATTATATATACTGTATCGTATTCCAGTCCTTTGCTCGCGTGTATTGTGGAAAGTATAAGTCTCGGCGTCTCATGGCGACTCCCCTCATGCAACATTTCCCTAAGCTCATCAAGTCTCAGCATAAGTCCTTCAAGACTTTCCTCATTGTCCGCAAGAGCACATAAGGCTCTGAGCTTGTTTTTCTTCATCTTCGAGCGTTCAAGGTATTTATCATATCCAAGCTCATATCTGATCATATCCATAGCTTCAGAGGCCCTTGCTGCCTTAATGCCGGCAAGCATATTTTTAGCCGTCCTGCATCCCTTAAGAGCAGACATACTGAGTCCCTGCATGGATAGTGCGGCATCAAGTATGCTGTCTCCGGTCTTGTATGCTGTCCTGCAGGCTTTTTCCGCATCTGCTTTCGTTAGGAATGTAGATATTTTGTAATACACTTCCATAAATGCAGCTTCATCCCGGCCGTTCTCTGAAAGTGCGGCTATTGCCCTGATATCATTTAATATGCGGCTTGTGAAAAATGTCAGATCCGCGCCCTTGATGCTATAGCTTATTCCCCGCCGCTCCAATATATCAACAAGCGGAACAACGCTCTCATTATCTCTGTATAGTACGGCACGTGTTCCGTCTGCTGCCTCCGCTGCTATATCCGCTATCAGCTCATACTGTGATCTGCCCGATACTCTTATTGCTTCTATCGGCTCTCTTCTGTCACTTGCTGCCCTCATATGTTTCGCATGGCGCTTCGCATTTTTTGCTATAAATGCATCCGCCGCCTCTACGATATCCACGCTTGAACGGTAATTTGTCTCCATAAGCAGCAGCCTTGCATCCTCGTACTGCCTGTCAAACTCAAGCAAGGCTTCCGGCCATGCAGCCCTGAAGCCGTATATGGACTGATCCTCGTCTCCCACCATAAAGAGATTTCCGGCGCCCTCCGCAAGCAGCCTGATGATCTCATGCTGTATCTTTGAGGTATCCTGTGCCTCATCCACACAGATATACCTGTACATATTGTGATAATACTTAAGCAGACCCGGATCTGCCTTAAGCATGTTAAGCGCATAACGCATCTGATCGTCATAATCCATACAGCCCGCGGCTCTGAGTGCCTTATCATATGCCTTTCTTACAGCCGCTATGCTGTATTCGTTTTTCTCGTCAAAGCTGCGTTCCTCTTCCGGATCAAGCATCATGTTTTTGATATATGCTATGTAGCTTCGAAGCGACTTTATATCACTTTCGGTTGCCGTCTTACCCTCTATGTCCCGATATATAGATGCAAGCAGCGGTGCCGTCTCCTTTTCATCGCTTATAAGTCTGAAGGGTTCTTTTCCGTAACGCTCCGCTGCCCTTCCTATGATCTTTGAACAGATTCCGTTGATGGTGCGAAACTCAAGTCTTGAAGCCTGATCGGCACCGAAGAGCACTGCATATCTTTGCCTCATATCATTTGCCGCAGCTACGGTATATGTAAGTGTAAGTATACTTGACGGATCTATGCCGCAGCACATGACCATATAGCCTATACGTGTCACAAGAGATACGGTCTTGCCGGATCCCGGTACAGCAAGAAGCAGCACATGTCCGTCGGTTTGTGTTACCGCCTCCATCTGCTGCCCGTTTAATTCAAGACCTGTCTGTTTTATAAATTCGTCAAAGCTTTGCTTCATTTCCGCCTTAAAGTTTCATCATATTAACACTTTATATCGTTAGCACCTTCTGTAGATGTCTGTCCTGCTCAGATCTGATGCTGTTCATCGACGATATCTTGTTTCTTATACTCCTCGCTTAAGATGTCCTCTTGTAAAGCTGCCTGTCTTAAGCGGTATACCCTTAAGTATGTCAGTAACTTCACCCGCGCTCTCGGTAGTAAAATCATAACGGATAGCATCCGGCCTGATACGTTCTGTTACTTCCGGCATATCGTAAAGCATTGTCGGTACAGCATTGTAAATAAGGTTATAACAGAAACGGCAGCAGTTTTTAACAGGCATCTCTGCATCCTTACGATCCTTAAGCATAAGCAGCTTTTCCTGCTTGTCACAGCCGTGTACAGTCTTGTTGATGCACTGTGCCGATACCATCATAGGAGCTCTTCCGTATACAACAAGCTCAAGTCCCGGTGCATTTTCATTTGCCTGAAATTTCTCTCCAACTGCCTTGCTCAGGCTCTCCAGCTCTCTCCCGTTAAGCTCCGAAGGAAGTGTGAATGATACATGATTTTTTCTTATATTATCGGGTATATATGCACTAAGCTCCGCCGCTGCCTCACTGTTAAATACATACATACTGCTGTCTGTTGCAAAAGCCGTATCCTTAGTCAAACCATGCTCCGCAAAATACAGCAGACTCTCGGCATTTCTGAAGAGATATGCATCAAAGCCTGCATTCTTAATAAGCTTTATCACCGTGTCATTTTGCTTGCCGGCAGAAGGATTTCCGTCAAAATAATTTTCAGCCTTATCTCTCCAGATATAAGGAGATCTTAGTCCTATCAGAGTATCCGAAGCATGTGCCTTGTTAACCATGCCCATGAATTCCGACACATCAAAAAAAGCACTGTCGATATAAACTATATCGACACGTCCGCAGACCGCATCAAACTGTTCTTTAGTTTCAACACTCGCCCTTAAGTATGCTTCTCTTAAGTTCATCGCACACGCTTCTCCTCAATTCATTAAGTGCGCTTACAGGCACGAAACACTCCTCGTCCATATCTGTCTCAAAGCTCCTAAGCTCAAAATCCGTGTTTCCGAGCTTTGCTATCTTGTCTCTCACATCCTCTGCCGATGTCGGACGCTTTCCTGCCTTTTCAATAATAACCCCTGACTCTACCTCTGCACTTATATCTCCGCAGCTAAACTTAAGCCGCGGTGTCTCTCCTGTTTTTATATGCATGAATGCATCTACAGGCAGACGCATATCATTATCTATATACTTTTCCCTTATCAATGCAATAAGCTGCTCGTCACGGCTCCTAAGCTCAGGCTTTTCGTATATGGTAAGCATTGATCTGCCGTTCTTGTGATCGAGATATCCGTCTGTGCTTCCCGATCTGTCAAATACCTCCGAAAGCAGCTTTTCATCCGATTTTTCAACCTTATACAGCAAGGCTTTTGTTTTTGATCCCAAAGCACCGGCATCCCCATTCCTATGCTCCGAGTCGCAGTCTTTTTCGGCTTCAAATTCGGAAAGAGCCGCTTCCGCTATATCAAGATACTTTCTGTATACGCTCGTCACGGCAGCTGTATATTCGGGAGACTTCATGCGTCCCTCTATCTTGAAGGAATACACCCCTGCCTCTATCATATCCGCAAGCCTCTTAAGTGTATTAAGATCACACATTGAGAGCAGATATTTTTCATCCTTTTTATTAAGCCTGCTTCCGTTTATATCCGTCACATCAAAAGGAAGCCTGCAGGTTCCGGCGCATTTTCCTCTGTTGCCTGATCTCCCTCCTATAAATGAACTCATCAGACAGTCTCCGCTGTAGCAGTAGCAGAGTGCGCCGTGAGCAAAGACCTCCAGCTCCGCTCCCGTCTGCCGCCTTATGCTTCGTATCTCCTCCAGACTCAGCTCTCTGGCAAGTACTATGCGCTTTGCGCCCATCTCCATGTAACGCTTTGCGGTCCTTGCCCCTGTTATTGCCGCCTGAGTACTTACATGCAGCTCAAGCTCCGGATACAGCTCTCTCACCCTTCTGAACACACCCATGTCCTGAATGATGACTCCGTCAAGATGCTTGTCAACATAAGGGCGCAAATATTCTCCTACTATATCAAGCTCACTGTCCTTGAGAAGTGTATTAAGCGTCATAAATACCCTGACGCCTCTCATATGACAATATTCAATGCTGTCAAGCAGCATGTCCTCTGCCGAGCTTTCCGCAAATGCTCGTGCCGAAAAAAGGGGCCCGCCCATATATATGGCATCGGCCCCGGCATTAACGGCTGCTCTTGCGGAATCAAATGAGCCCGCCGGAGACAACAGCTCAGTTTTCCTGAATGTCTTCTTCACTTTCCTGTCCGTTCTCCCTGAAACCGTCTCCCTTGAGTTCCTCATATCTGTTCTTCCATTCCTCGGATCTCTTCTCAAGCACATTTTGCTGTCTGAGAGCATTTTCAAGCTTGAGTTTGAGGCTTACCAGCTCATGACGTGCTGCGTAGAGCTCATTTTCCTTGGCATCCATCTCTTCCTTAAGCTTGGCAAGTTCATCAGATACCTTGAAATATTCGTCTGCCAGATTGAGATCCATAAGCAGTTCCTTATATTCCGGATCAAGCTTCTTATATCCCTGAATATTGCGTACCTCAACTATCTTGCGGTTAAGAAAGGCCGCAACCTTCTGCAGATGATCCTGATCTGCTCCTTTTAAGCTATATACCTTACCTGCTATGAGCACATCCGTTGCCGTGCCCTGATTATTCAATGATCTTGTCATATTTTCCCCTTTTTACACCTTGAGCGTCTGCTGTCCGAGCATCTCTATGCCCAAATGCTCATATGCCGTTTCGCATGCGATCCTTCCTCTCGGTGTTCTCTGTATCAAACCGTTCATAAGCAGATATGGCTCTATAACGTCCTCTATCGTTCCGGCATCTTCACCAAGTGCCGCCGCTATCGTATCGACCCCTACCGGGCCGCCCTTAAACTTCTCTATGATGGTAAGCAGATATTCTCTGTCATTCATATCAAGCCCGAGCTTGTCAACATCCAGTATATCAAGCGCATAATCCGCCGCTTCCTTTGTTATGCTTCCGTTGTATTTGACATCGGCATAATCACGGACTCTCTTAAGCAGACGGTTTGCAAGTCTCGGTGTACCGCGGCTTCGTCTTGCTATTCGCATTGCTCCGTCATCATCTATATCTACTCCGAGCACCCTTGCAGATCTGAACACTATCTTCATCAGATCCTCCGGTGTATAAAACTCCATCTTGGCTATAATACCGAATCTGTCTCTTAAAGGTGCGCTTAATAGTCCCGCCCTTGTTGTCGCTCCTACAAGGGTAAAATGCGGCAGATCCAGTCTTACTGATCTTGCACTTGCCTCCTTGCCCAGCATTATATCAATGGCAAAATCCTCCATTGCGGGATACAATACCTCCTCAACCTGACGGTTCAGTCTGTGTATCTCATCTATAAAGAGTACGTCACCCTCCTGCAGTCCGTTAAGCAAAGCGGCTATCTCGCCTGGCTTTTCTATAGCCGGTCCGCTCGTTACCTTCATGTTGACACCCATCTCATTTGCTATGATATTTGCAAGAGTGGTCTTGCCGAGTCCCGGAGGCCCGTAGAAAAGTACATGATCCATAGACTCTCCTCTGGACTTGGCAGCCTGTATATAGACCTTCATCATCTCCTTGATCCTGCTCTGGCCTATATAATCATCAAGCATCTGAGGCCTGAGTTTATTCTCAAGCACCTTCTCTTCTTTTTCTATTCCTGTATTTATCAATCTGGGCATTATCGATCGTTTATCCTATCCCTTACAGCAGTGAATTAAGCACTGCCATAATATACTTCTTTGTCATCTCACGGTCTATATCAAATACCTTCTCCGAGGCTTCGTAATTTCCGATCCTGTAAGCGTTTAAGCTTCCGTATATCGGTTTCTGCTTATATTCTCTGTAGAAGCTATCTGTAAATATTTCCTCGGTGCACGGAACGAACTCTCCGCTCACTCTCTGGTAACATGTCTTTGCTGTTGCCTGTTTCCTGGCTTTTTTATCCACAAACTCACCGAGTGACTTGTGAATCGCCATATCTTCCTCCGGAAGATAATAGTATTCCTTATAATCCTTATAGAAATTTTTAAGCTCACCCGAATAAATATTGACGGCAATATTAAGGGACAGCCTCTCCTCCTCTGATATGCTCACCGTGCGGTATTCATCCTCATAATATACACCCTTCGGAAGCGGCATGTCCAACACAGCCGATATATTCCAGACTCCGTTCTCTGTTCTGCTCTCGGTAATTTCGAAGCCGCCGTCAAACAGACTGTCATACCCCAATATATCCACTATAAGCGGCATATCGAGTATATCCTCGGCATTATGCAGCAGCAGACTCTTAAGCAGAGCATCCCGAAGATTCAGATTGTTGTCATTGTACTCACAACTTTGCTCGTCAAGCTGCGACAGACGCAGATATTCCTCATAAACGTATATCAGCTCTCCGCCGTTAAACTTATCCTCTCTGCAAATGCCGCAAAGTCTCTCAACTGTCTTGAGCTTGCAGTTTTCAAGCCCCGCAAATTTCTTATAGCGTTTTATATGCTTAAAGAGATCTATGCTGAAGGTCCCTCTGAAATCATATCCGAGTCCGTACTGAGTTAAGCATCTTTGTATAAAAGGTATATCAAAGCCGTCACCGTTAAAGCTTATCAGAAATATCCTGCCTGACTTCCTTCGTTCATTGAGAAGCTCAAAAAATCCGGTAAGGAGCTTGACCTCGTCATACAATCCCTCCGAAAAGAATTGTCTGAGCAGCCATCTTCCTTCCTCATATATAACGACACCTATCAGGTATATATTGGAATGCGCCGCACTTAATCCGGTGGTCTCAATATCAAAGAATATGATCCTTTCCTTAGGTGCCAGCCTGTTAAAATCAAAAGTAGGCTCTGCCTCAAGCGGTCTTTCATTAATAAGCATCAGTTCTGCTCTGCTTCCTCTTTAAGAAAATATGCAGCATAATCTGTCTTATGTGCCGCATTGTACTGCTCAATAAAATCCTTGCCCTTTTCCTCTCCCATTATAAAGAGAGAAGTGCTTAATCCGTCGCAAATCGCCGATACAGGTCCTACCACTGTCACCGATTCAAGTCCCGTCTGTGCCGAATATCCTGTCTTGGGGTCTATGATATGATGATATCTCACACCGTTTTCCTCAAAGCAGCGCTCATATGCTCCTGCCGTAACAGCCGAAAGATCATTCAGTTCAAGCACATTGGAATATCCGGACTCATTCTGCGGATCCTTGACCGCAACCGTAAATGCGGTATTATCCGGGCGTTCGCCTATACAGAGGACATTGCCTCCGAGGTTGATTATGCCGGAGCTTACTCCGTTTTCCTTCATTACAGTCTTGACTTTGTCCGCTATAAAGCCCTTTGCCACTGCTCCGACATCTATCAGTACATCCGGATCCTCTGCCGTAAATGTATCTCCTTCAACATACCACTTAAGGCTCTTGATCCTTGTAAGTGCTTCCTCTATCTTAGCTGCCTCCGGAACCTTCTTTTCTTCCTTAAAATCCCAAAGCTCGGTCACAGGTCTTATAGCAGGCTCCAGAACTCCCTCTGTCTCAACACAAAGCTCTCTTGACATTCTCAGCATCTCTGCTGTATCAGGATCAATACTCACCGTATCGGAATTCCTGTGATTGATATTGTAGATATCCGAGCCTTCCTTGGAATAATTCATAATATCATCATATCTGTTGAGTGCATCGACAGCAGCCGCAAGTGCTTCACTTCCGCCTCCCTCATATACGGTGAGCTGACAGTAGGTATCAAGCAGATAGACATCTCTGCTCATGGGATATTCATCCTCTGCAGCCGCCTCACGCTTTTCAACAACATACTTACTCAGTCTGCTTCCTCCCAAAAAGAAAACAAACATCAATATTATCGCAACTATTCTCTTGGTTTTATCGTCTAGTCTCTGCATATTACCTGCTTATTGTCCTAAGTGCCGCCTTGAGCACATCCTCTGTTGTCATATCATCCTGCAGCTGTATCGAAGAAACAGCACGTCCTGCCTCGGATCTGCTGTATCCCAGCATGGTCAGTGCGTCTATCGCCTCTGCAACAGGACCTGCCGAAAATGCATTTCCGGCTGAAGGAGCTGTACCAAAGCCCTGCATATCCGATCCGTTTACAAAATCCTCCGCAAAGCTTCCTATCTTGTCCTTGAGATCGAGTATCAGTCTCTCGGCTGTACGCTTTCCTATGCCCGGTGCCTGACTTATCGACTTGACATCAGCTGTAACGATTGCCATGCGCAAGGCTTCGGTGTCAAGCACGGATAGTATGGCTATGGCACCCTTAGGCCCTATTCCGTTAACTCCGATAAGACATTTGAACATCTCTCTGTCGGATTTATTCACAAAGCCGTAGAGACTCTGACTGTCTTCCTTGACGGAATGATAGGTGTACAGCTTAAGTTCGCTGCCAACAGGAGGAAGCAGGTTCAAGACTGTCGCCGGAACGCCTATTGCATATCCCACTCCGGCAGCCTCAATAACTACCTGTCCTTCTTCAATATCGCTTAATATTCCTCTGATATGATTTATCAAAATAAAAACTCCGTGTTCGTCTGCCGTCTCGTCCGGACCGCAATATCGTTAAATACCGCTCCGGCATTTTACGGCAGTTCTTAATAGTTTGGTACAGGCGTAGGTCTTGCGGGATCGAATATGGCATTGACATCATCAAAGAGATCATCTAAGCGCTCCCTCTGTCCGCTGATCTGCAGCCACATATTCAGTCCGTCCAAGGCTCTTCTTCCCTGTCTTAAATATCTGTCTCCCAACTGTACCCAGTATTGATTGTTGTCAACATTGCAGTAATATCTGAAGCCCAGATCATACAAATAGTTGAAACGCTGATTGTCATCCGGGTAGCCGTGCCAGTCCGCAATATCGGCTCCCCTCGGATAGATAATGATATCCGGCTGCTTGCCGCTTGCTTCTTTGATAAGCGGAGCAACATTTCGGTTCCATCTGTCACAGTCTTTTTTGAATCTTTCGAATTCGATCTGACCGAGATCTCTGTGACCCCAGCTGTGTGAACCCAGATCATAACCGTCATCAAGCAAAGCCTTCATGACCTTTACGGCTTCCTTGCGTTCTGCTTCAATATCATGTCCCTGTTCAAGCTTTGGATCGTAATACTCCGAATTCGGATCGTAGCTCTCGTCTGTCCTGTATCCGAGCACTCCGTTATAGCCTGTAAATACAAGACAGGCCTTATGTCCCTTATATGAGAAATCCGGATGCTCATCTATAAACTTATCAAGTATAGGCACTATATCATAATCTCCGACGGATTCATTGCCGTCTGCATCGGTATAATGCAGAGTCGGTCTTCCGTCATCGCCTATGATCATCTTGTCGGCAAAGCCGGCACCCTTCATATACTCATAATAGCAGACATCATCCTCGGACATTACAAAAGCCTGCTTGCCCGGCGGCAGCATGATGCTTCCCTTTACCATCTTTTTGCTTCCGTCCGATGCAGTCTCCTCATGAGCAATATCACGGATACTGACAAGTACGAAGCCTTTATCATACATCTCCTGAATCATTTTTTCAAACTCGGAGATCGTAGTCATAAGGCTGTTGTATCCGCCTGCCTGTTTGCCCCATTTGCTCTCATCAAAGGAGTTCTTGGGATCAACGCAGAGTATGTGGAAGAATACATGTGTTATCTTGTATATATCCTGTTCAACCAAAGTAGCCTTGGTCTCCTCACACTTTGCGACAAGCTCCTGTGCTTCGGTATTGCTCTCGTAATCCGGGAGACTCTTGAGCAGTTCCTCTGCCGCATCATAATCGTACTGTGCATACATAAGCCTGGCTCTTTCGAAATCATTTACCAAAGCCGTGCTCTCTGCCTCTTCCGACAGGCTTTCGGCAGTCTCCGCATCCTCGGGACTTAAGCTCTCGTTAACTTTGTTATCGGCTGAAGACTTACCTGAAGCTCCCATCAGTGCCTTTACTGCAAAAGCCAGCACGAACACTATAACTACTGCAGCTCCCGCTATGATAAGCTTTCGCATATCAAACGAAGCCGTACTTTTCATCCTTTGCGGTTTTCTTTTTACCTTTCTTTGAGGTTTTTCGGCTTTCTGTTCTCCTGCATCAAGCCTTATGTCAGGTCCTTCCTGCTTAGTATTGTTTTGTATATTCTTTTTTAACTGAAATTCATCTGCATCAAAGCTGTAATCCGTGATCTCGGCGTCAGGATTGCTGCCGCGGCTTCTTGCCGAACGAGCTCCGCCCGACCTTTCCAATGCCTTGTGCATCCTTCTCCTACGCTCCTCCGGGGACATAGTCATGATTGATATTCTCCTTAAAATCTATTAATAAGCCTAATAAGGCAAGAATATTATAAACTTATACAGGCACTGTTTCAAGCTATGCTGCATCTTACTTTTGCAACCGGCCTTTGCAACTAATCTTTGCAAGCTCCCCTTGCAACCGTCCCACCTGCTTTTATTCTCGATACTTTTCACAAATTCAATGCCTGCTTCGCATTTACATTTCGATATATATTTTGTACTATTGATGGGCATATAAAAAGAAAGGTATCTTTGATAATGGTATTAACAACAGCCGAGAGCATCTTACAATTGATAGCCCTGATCCTTGCGGGTGCTCTCGCATACAGATTAAAACTTATAAAGCGTGAGAGTCTTGACTCTCTCAACGCCATACTTATGCATATGGGTCTTCCTGCCGTATTGCTGAGATCGTTTCAGTCCGATCTGTTATTTAACGGCAAGGAGATGCTTATTCCTACACTCGGAATCAGTGTACTGCTGCAGCTTATGTCACTCCTGCTTGCATTTGTGGTTGTCCGCAAGAATCCCAATGCCAATATAGAACGGGCTTCTATCGCATTTACCAATAATGCTTTTATTGGTATTCCGCTGCTTTCCTCAATATTCGGAGACATAGGCGCTTTCTACGCAAGTACCTTTAACGCCATAAGCTCACTTGTATTCTTCAGTGTGCTGCCTGCCATGATATCGGGCAGTTTTTCCGCAAAGGACTGTATACGCAAGACCATAAACGACAAGGTAATAATATGTATCATCTCGATAATATTACTTTTTGCGGATATACGTATACCTGAATGTATCATGACTCCGGTAGGCTGGCTGGCTGATATGACCACACCGCTTGCAACCATTATCATCGGATGCATAGTAGCCTACAGTGACTTCAGCCATATGTTCAGCCTGCGCGTAATTTGGATCACCTTCCTGAGAATGTTTATCGTGCCTGCTCTTATCTGTGTTGCTCTTGCTTTGATGCTCGACGGCAGAGAGGCTCTGCTATCCTTCGCTGTACTTGCATCAACTCCGACAGGATCGCTTGTCACTATATACACAGAGGAAGCCGGCGGAAACACCTCACTGTCCTCAGGCATTTTCCTGCTTACAACGATACTTTCCGCAGTGAGCATCCCTATGATCGTATATGCAGTAACAGCCATAGCCTTGTAATCTCGGCTATGGCCGTTCATCCGGTTTATAAGTATTTTCAGCTTGCCTGCAAGTTAAAGGCATGCTATAATATCTTAGTTTTCAAAAGCTTCCGTGGCTCAGCTGGTAGAGCAACGCATTCGTAATGCGTAGGTCGCCGGTTCGAATCCGGCCGGGAGCTTTTTCTTATTCCTTGATTTGACCGCATGCAGGCGGATTCACCCCAACATCTTAAGCATAGAATTCAGTACAAATCCCGAAACAGCCAAAACCGTCATTATCACAGCTCCGTGTATCAGTATTGCCGCAGATTTCTTGTTGAATATACGTACAAGCGCCGCTGCCAAAAGTATAGGTACGGATATCGTACACAGCACCGCTATTATCATTAATGCCGATCTCATCATAATCACATCGATCCTTTATCACTGATGCTTCTCTGCTCTTTTTTATTTCGCAGCATAAATACCGCGCAAAGACAGACAAATACTATTGATGCAGCAACAGTCAGTATTAATGCAGACTTTGATCCTTCACCAAAGATATATTCGCCCGCTTCATGAGTATTGATGACTCCGAATACAGCAAATATCCCGGCTGAGAGCTTATTCAAAATTGCCTCCGGCAGCTTGCTCTTAAATACAAGTCCGACCATCAAGCCTATAAAATCTGCCGCAATAAGTCCTATGGTGCAGCCTAAAAACACATATACGGCATTCATCAGACTGTGATCCGTATAGCTTGCCGCAAGCGCAATACCCGACAGCTGAGTTTTATCTCCGAGCTCACCGATAAAAAATGTGGTAAATATCGCTATAAGTGCCGACTTTCCTATCCCCTTGATATCTTCCTCTTCTTCCTCTGTCTCGCCCTTTAATATACTAAAGGAGAACCAAAAGAACGCAAGTGCGGCTATACTCTTGATGATCCTCATATCAAGATAGTTTGCAAGTGCGGCTCCCGCTGCAACAGCAATCAAGTTAAGCACAGCCGTTGCAGCCCAGGTACCTATAAGTATATCTCTGACCTTATATTTACCTGCCATAGCCACAAGCAGAAGCTGGGTCTTATCTCCCATTTCCGCTATAAATATAGTTGCAAATACCACCGGTAAGATACTAATCATCCTTTGGCTCATCCCCCCCAACGCAGCTGAAAATCATAAAAACACGCAATACCGATACTGTAATAAATTCCTTTTTTTATTTCACAGGATGCGATTTTCCATAGAGGATATACATGCAGCACTGTCGTCAATTCTGCTCGCTTATGACCTTATCCATTATGATGTCATGTTCATCACAAGGGATATCGGTAAGCAGCTGTCTGCCGTAAACTATCATGACTTTCTTCATCTTTCGTCCCTCAAGGAAACGATCGTAATATCCCGCACCGTGACCCATACGCTTACCGTCCGCAGTTGCCCCCACACAAGGCACTATGGCAAGTGCATCCTCTCCGTCAAACGCCTCGGTCTCAGTTGGCTTAAGACTCTCATCCGGCTCGAGTATGCCGTAATGTCCCGGTTTAAGCTTATCAAAGGAATCTATCCTTATTGCCTCCATGATGCCCTCGCTTAAGCATCTCGGCACATATACCTCCTTGCCGTCTGCAAAAGCCTGTTCTATAAGCTTTGTGGTATCAGGCTCTCCGTCCATGGAAATGAATACAAATATACTGCGTGCATTTTTGTATTCCTCACTCTCTATACACTGTCGTACTATGCTATCCGAAGCCTCGGACTTGTATTCCGGAGTAAGCGATCTTGTGATCTCTCTCAGCTTTTTTCTTGTTTCCTTCTTAAATGCCGCTATATCAGTCATCATATTCTCCTTGTCGATCCTTAGCTTCAAATCGCTTGTTGTTCTGTAAATAAAAGAATGTCCATTGACGCATTCTCATGCCAACCCCTTGTCGCTTGCGACATTTTCTCCTTCGCACGAATGCACGGCTAAACAAATCTTCTTATATCGGCGTATAATCTGCCTTTCTTTGAAGTTCCGTTAACACCGTCATATATAAATTTTCCTGTGCCTCTGACGCTTACTCTGTCACCTTCCTT
>JAUNWP010000102.1 GCA_030540255.1 Eubacteriales bacterium
AATTTAACGCCGTAGTCCTCGTATACTTTCTCGCAGTACTTACGGATATCTGCATTCTCATCCGACATGATGCCGTTTATCTCGTCCACGAGATAATCGCCGAAGCGGGCTGTTGCAAGACGCTTGTCAAAATACTCATCCTTCGGCACCGGCTTCCAGTGAAACTTCTCTATCAGCACCTTTGATGAGGTGGCAAGAAGCAATGACAGGATGTTGAAGAATCCGTCTCCTCCATCATTGATACCGTTAAAGAGCTCCTCGCGCTTCTTCCACTCCTCGGTGATATAATCGTCTACCACCTTCTTTTTCTCCTCAAGCTCTGTGTTGAGTCTGCCGGAGATCTCATCAAGGCATCTTTGTTTGTACTTCCTGCGGACGAACTTGTCATGTTCCTCAAGCTGCTCCGCCGTAAATGTATACGTTACCTTCTTCTTGGCTTCCTCCCGCTGCATGCGTCTGCGCTCCGCACGGGTAAGACAGGACTCGTCTACAAAGACCGGATCACTTTCAGTCTTGCCTTGACCTAATGTCTCACTAAGCTTAGCTAAGAATTCTTGATCGTGCTTGCCATCTATCATATTTCAATGCCCTCATATTCCGACCAATCAATAGCCTGACTGCAGCATGGGCAATAGCTATAATTGTCCTCGGATTCATACTCTCTTCCACAGTGAGGGCAACGCCATGTGTCCTCGTTAAAATTGTCAGGTCTAAGCGGAGTCCTCAAATCAACTATTGCTGCTGCCGTGTCAATTGTCTCTTCGGCTTTTGCCTCCCGCTTGGGTTCTCCATCCGCCTTCGGTTCTCCCCTCGAACAGAGATCATCTTCAAACATCTTCTCGTTCCTGCCCTTATAGCTGCATGTTCCGAGACCGTACACTTCCGAAGCCGTATAGAACAGACAATCGCTGCACTTCATGCAGTCCTTTGCTCTGACCTCTGCTGCCAATGCACCTCTTGCAATTATCAGCGCATCCCTGCAACCTTCCTCGGTGCAATACGGTGTATGCTCTATCAGCCTGTCCATGACCTCCAACGCTTTCTTACTGTTCATCTTGCCCTCCCAAACCAATGATCCTGTATCTTGATATAATCCTTAGCATATCGGCTCTTGCCTCGACTAAAGAATAAATACTCAGTGTCCGGCAGTACCGTGCGTCCGTCCTTCATCACCGCATCTATAGCTTCTACCGCCATCTCAGGCTCTACCCATGAGTCATTGCGCATCCGCCATGTGCTGAATTGTCCCTTTTGGCTTAATACTCCCTCTATGCTGTCCGGGAACTCCTCAGACAGCACACGATTAAATATCACCTCTACGACAGCCTTGCGTCCTTCAAGCTCCTGTGTCTGGCTCTCTGCTGCCACTATCTTTTTCAAGAGCTCATACTCCTCGTCGCTTACGCAGATCTCCGAGTACTCTGTTGCTGCCCTTGCGTCAAGACTTCCTACCGCCAGCACGACGATCACGGCAATAATGAGGCTGATTATCTTCAGGAAAATGTTTCCGTGCTTCGGATGCTGCCTGTCATACTCGGCTTTATAAAGATTTATCAAAGCATTGCCTCCTTATCCCAGCTTGCTGACCGAAAGATGTGTCTTACCTCCGAGTCTGCCTTCTACAAGGTTCGACTCGATAATATTCACATCTCTTGCTTCTTCCCTCTCATGGTTCCTGATATAGGTCTCAAGGTATCCGGTATCACGATAAGCCGTATACATGCCATAGCTGAGTCCGAGCTTACGAGCTTCCGCCTCCTCTGCTGCCATTGTGTTGACGTAATCCCTCTCAGGTCTTGTATATTTTGCTCCCGCTTTCATTCCGGCCTCCTCACGGTAAGCTCAAGCCCGAGTACCTCAAGCATTGCTATAAGCCCGTCCATATCGACACGTACTGTCTTGCCCTTGGTAAACCTGTAATACAGGCATTCACCGACTCCCGCCTTTTCGGCAAGCTTTTCGACCGGCAGCCCTTTGCTGATCCTCTCGTCCCGGACGATACTGCGAATATCATCTGTCATCATTTCTTACCTCCGTACACATAAGCCATATAAAAATCCTTCGGTGACTCTATGGGCTTTTGTATATTCCTGCCCTTCCTAATCTCCTGATCTATGAAGTCCCGCTGCTCTTTCGCATCCAGGAAATTCCACGGGTACCGTTCACGCCCTCTCTGGCATTTATCGCAAGGATGCCCCAGCATAACGCCTGTAGGTGACTGCGTTACTATGAGCCCCGTATCCTTGCAGTAGATGCAGTGAACAGCTCTCTCGGTGTTCATGTTGCTATTCATCCGGTATTCACGCCTTGCAGCTGCAGTGTTCTCCATGACCTCCGCCACAGTAGGCGGCTTGGGATTATTCAGGATGATCCTTGTAATGCCGCGCCTTACGTCCTCATAGTTCTCGTTTTTCAGGAATGTGAACCATGACAGGACTTCTTCATCCGACTCAAGCATCCACTGGTAATTGCTTCTCAGTGCGTTTACGATCTTTGCGAATTCCTCTTTCGTCATGGTTATCCCTCCGCAGCTTCAAGTATCCTCAGCACATCGGCCTTTGTGTCCTTTTTGGGCTTGGCTCTTGCCGGGTAGACATTATTCCACCCGTTTTTGATTGCATCATCCAAGAGCTTGATCTGTTCCTCTTCGGTATCTGCCACACTCAGGAGCCTGCTTGCGATCATCTGCTGCCGTGCCAATGACATCGGCTTGTTATTCAGGTGCTCACAAGTTTCGACAAAATCTTTGAACCTCGCGCGCACACGCGCGTTAAGTTCATTTTCATTCT
>JAUNWP010000103.1 GCA_030540255.1 Eubacteriales bacterium
AGCCATCCTCCGTGTCCTGCTGCAAGAGCAAGATTCTCCTCAATGGTCATACCCGGAGCACTTCCGAGCATAGGATCCTGAAAAAGCATTCCTATATTTTTGGCTCTTACATAGTCAGGCAGCAGGGTGATGTCTTTTCCGTCAAGAACTATCCTTCCGCTGTCTGTGAGGAACTTTCCTCTGATGGCATTGAATAGCGTAGACTTACCCGCTCCGTTCGCTCCGATAATAGTTATGAAATCAGCATCATTTACAGTAAGAGAAAGCCCCTTAAGTGCCTTCTTTTCATTGATGGTGCCCGGATTAAAGGTCTTGGTGATCTTATCTATTACAAGCATTTATTCCACCCTTCCCTTTCCTGCTGACATCCTACGCTTTATTACAGGTATCTGAGTCTTGATATACGGACCCGAGATGGCAATGATAACTATTACCGACGAAACGAGCTTAAGCATGAATGCCGGCATATTGAAGCGAAGCGCTATAGCATATACTATACGGAATATTATCGCGCCTACAACAGCACCGACCGCACGAACACTTACCGGACCCTTGCCCATAAATGCACGACCTATAAGAAGTGATGCAAGTGCCATAGTAACCATGCCCGTTCCGATATCTATATTTACACTCTTCTGGAGCTGACCGAGCATACAGCCGGAAAGTGCCGTAAATGCATTTGCAACACATAAGCCTACAAGAGTTGTAAATACAGGATTTATCGAGGATGAACGCACCATATCCGGATTGTTTCCGGTTGCTCTTATCGCAAGTCCGAGTCTTGTTCCCAAAAAGAGTGTGAGGAAGACTACGACAACAGCAACAGCAATCAGAACTATCACAGTCTTGTATGAAGCTGCAAATGCTGTTCCCGCAAATGCCGACTTAAGCATGGTAAATATCGTCTCGGTCTTGTTCAGGTTAAGCAGTGAGGAATTACCCATCACGGCTATATTAATAGAATAAAGTGCCGTATTTACGATAATACCCGAGAGCAGGCTGTCTATGCCCATCTTGGTCTGAAGTACACCTGTGATAAGCCCCGACAGCATACCCGCAGCCATGGCGGCAGGAATGGACAGGAAGGGATGACCTGAAAGCGCCACGACCGCACCGACAGCAGCTCCGAGTGTGAAACAGCCGTCTGTAGACAGATCGCAGACATTAAGCATAGTGTAGCTCAAAAAGAGCGCGAGCACCGTCAGCGAACTGACAAGTCCCAGCTCAAGTGAAGTCTGTAATAAACTGATTATTGAAGACATATCCATAGGATGTGTTGCTCCTTATAGTTGCTTTTTTCATTAAAGATATCGCAGACTCAGAATTTCGTTCCTGTCTGCGATATCCGGTTTCTTAGTTATTATACCGTAAATGTCCTGCGTTTATATGACTATATTTCGAAAATATTACAGTCTGATATGAATGTTGTATATAATATGTCAGCCATCTTTCATATTTGAGCGTATCTTACATACAACAGCTGCGGCATTTACATTTACATGATTATAGTCGTAAGTATATCAGAATGACTCTGCTGTCTGGATCTCATTTACTGATGTGCAGAACGGCTCAAAATCAGCCTTGATGGTATCAAGATCATATCCGAGCTTCTCGCAGATCTCTGTATTTACTGTAGCGATACCGTTGTCGAAGGTCATGACCGGAGTAGTTGCCGGATCTGCACCGTTTACAAGGATCTCATTGATCATGTTTGCTGTCTCAACACCGATATTGATATAGTCAACTCCGAAGCCGAGGAATGCGCCGTTAAGTGCAAAGGAATCAGCTCCTGTGTAGTGCGGGATACCTGCATCTGCAAACTTCTCATAGATAGAAAGCTCTGCTGTCATGATGGTATTGTCGGTAGGAGTGAATACTGCATCTACTCCGTCAGAAACAAGTGCATCGGCTGCAAGCATTACCTCATCAACTGTGGTTCCTGTGCGCTCGATATACTCAACACCCTTGGCATCAAGGTACGCCTTGGCATCAGCAATTGCAGCCTCTGAAGAATCCTGTCCTACATCATAGAGAAGACCGATCTTGGAAGCGTCCGGATCTGCTGCAAAGATGAGATCCATGATTGCATTTGTATTGAGGTAATCCGAAGTACCGGTTACATTTGCACCCGGAGCGTCGAGTGAATCAACGAGCTGTGCAGAAACAGGGTCGGATACTGCTGAAAATACTACAGGAATATCTGTATCCTCTGTTGCTGACTGCATTGCCATTGCAACAGGTGTTGCGATACCTACCATAAGGTCTACCTTCTCGGCATCCTTGAAGTTTGTAATTATCTGATTAAGTACATTTGAATCTGCCTGGCAGTTGTCATATGATATCTCGAAGTTAACTCCCTCTTCCTCACCTAACTTCTTGAGCTGAGACTCTATATTCTCATAGATCTGGTTAAGTGAAGCATCATCAACATAATTGCAGATACCGATCTTGTAGCTTGTGCCTGCTGCAGCTTCCTTGCTCTCTTCCGCCTCGGTCTCGGCAGCTGTGTCAGCTGCAGCCGTTGTTGTCTCGGCTGTGCCCGAAGAGCAGGCTGTAAATGCTGCTGTCATGCTTAATGCGAGTACTGCTGCTGTGAGTTTCTTGAGTGTCTTTTTCATTTTGCGTTTCTCCTTTGTTGTGCAGAAATGTTGATGCGAGAAGGATGTTTTCTTCAACGTCTATTATTGCTGACTGCTCCAGCGCTAATCTCCAAACTGCTCCGCGTTTTGTCGATTTCACGGCATTCGTCAGATAAGTCTGCCTCTCGGCAGCCTTA
>JAUNWP010000033.1:0-3085 GCA_030540255.1 Eubacteriales bacterium
CTTTATCGTACTCGAACATAGGACGCCTGAACAGCGTAATGGCCGCTATGATAAATGTCGCCGCTTCCGCAGCCGGTGATGCCCACCATATAGAGTTCTTATCAAAGATCTGAGTAAAGATCACAAGGAACAATACTATCAGCAGGAAGCTTCTGCATAAGGATATCAGCATAGCCTCAAAAGCCCGCTCCACCGATGTGTAATATCCCGACATCGCCAGATTGAAGCCGGCAAAGGCGAGATTAAGCATGAATATCCTGAAAAACTTCACCGTATATACATAGAGCTCCGACTCCTTGTTGTCCAGGAACAGAGAGGTGAAAATTCCGGCTCCGGCATACATCCCAACAAGACTGATAAGACAGAACGCGAGTGATGAAACCATCAGATACTTGAATAATCTCCTGACCTTTGACTCCTCACAGGCTCCGTGGTAGAAGCTTATCAGCGGCTGTGCTCCCTGAGCAAGTCCGTTGCATGAAAGAATTATCAGACACGAAGCATAATCGGCTATACTATAGGTAATAACCTTGTCTGCATCCAGATACATCAATATAAAACGGTTAAAGATGAAGGTGAGCATTCCCGGAGCAAATTCCGTTATTCCCGAGGACATACCGTTCCTGAATATCCTGAGCTGCTCACTCAATACAAATCTGAAACGAGTAAACTTAAGGCGTCCCTTTCGCTGTACAAAATGCGACAAATAGATGACAGTAAGTATGAACTGAGTAAATCCGGTCGCAAATGCCGCGCCGGCAGCTCCTCTCTTAAGAACTATTACAAACACATAATCGAGTATTATATTGAATACAACTCCGAATGAAACTATGAGCGTGGACTTCTCCGGAAAGCCGTCTGCCTTCATCAATATCTCAAAGCTGTATGACATAAGGAAGGCGCAAGAAAACGGAGCAATATTACCTATATACTGCTTCATCGAATCCAGTATCTCCGGATCCGGATCTCCGAGAAGCATGCAGATAGGTGACAAAAAAACAAGAGAAAGAACAGTGAGTACGACTCCTATAACAAGATTCACGCAGATATTCTGGGTAAATCTCTCACAAGCCGTCTCATGTTCTCCCTCTCCCATATATATGGATGCCACCGCCGAGGTTCCTACCGCAAATGCAAGTGAAAGCGCAAAAAGCAGACTTACATACGGATACGAGAGGCTGACCGCAGCAAAAGCCTTCTCCGATACGCCTCTCGAAACAAACATTCCATCAACAATCGCATATAAAGTATATACCCACTGTGCAGTCACAGCAGGTATTATATACTTGATGAAATCTCTTAATAAATTATCTTTTTTGTCGCCGGGGCTCATAACTCACCCTTGATTTCCTCCGCTATCTGCGGTGCAGTAAGACCGTATGCCTTAAGTACATCGAGTGCCTTGCCCGATCTTCCGAACTCATCTCTTACACCTATCTTATGGAAGCTGCATGAAACATTACCCATGAGAACATCGGCAACAGCATCTCCGATTCCTCCGATAATGCTATGCTCCTCGAGTGTAAATACCTTACCGCATCTTGCTGCCTGACGAAGTACACACTCTCTGTCTATAGGCTTGATAGTATGCATATTAACAACAGTAAGCCTGATGCCTTCTGCCTCAAGTATCTTGGCAGCCTCAAGTGCCTCGGATACCATAAGACCGTAGGTGAATACTACAGCATCATCTCCGGTAGTAAGAACATTTGCCTTACCGATAACAAAAGGCTGCTCATCCATGACAGGAGTTGCAAGTCTTGCGGTACGGATATATACCGGGCCGTCAAAATCAGCTATAGCAAATACTGCCTTTCGTGCCTCTGTTGCATCTGCAGGAGCAATAACAGTCATACCGGGTATAAGTCTCATAAGTCCTATATCCTCAATACACTGATGGCTGGCTCCGTCCTCACCTACTGAAAGACCTGCATGAGATCCGCAGATCTTAACATTGAAATGAGGATATGCAACGCTGTTTCTTATCTGCTCATAGGCTCTGCCTGTAGCAAACATTGCAAATGTTGAGCAGAACGGGATAAGTCCCATTGTAGATGCGCCTGCCGCCATATCTATCATATTGGCTTCCGCAATACCTGCCTCAAAAAATCTGTTCGGGAACTCTGCTCTGAAATACTTGGACATAGTAGAACCCGACAGATCCGCGTCAAATGCCACTACCTTATCATTTAATCTGCCCAGCTCGGCAAGTGCTCTTCCGTATGCCTCACGTGTAGCTATCTTATCTGCCATATACTTAGCCCTCCAATTCCGCAAGTGCTGCGGCTCTCTCTTCGGCATTCGGTCCCTTACCGTGCCATCCTACCTGATTTTCCATAAAGGATACACCCTTACCCTTGACGGTATGTGCAAGTATGCACTTAGGCTTACCGGATACAGGCTTATTGAGTGCCTCCACTACAGCATCGATGTCATTGCCATCGGCAAGCTCGATGACCTCAAGTCCGAAAGCAGCAAGCTTGGCATGAAGATCTCCGAGGGACATTACCTCGTCATTGCGACCGTCTATCTGAAGTCCGTTCCAGTCTATCATGATAGTAAGATTGTCAAGCTTATAATGAGCGGCAGACATAAATGCCTCCCAGATCTGTCCCTCCTGACACTCTCCATCTCCGAGTATGGTATATACCTTGGTATCCTTCCCCTGACATTTTGCTCCGAGAGCCATACCTACGGCAATAGAGCAGCCCTGTCCGAGTGATCCGGTTGAAGCATCTACTCCCGGTGTGGTCTTAACAGACGGATGTCCCTGAAGCATACCGTCTATCTGACGGAAGTTCTCAAAGGCTTCCTTACCGAAAAATCCCTTGCGGCAAAGAAGTGCATAGTAACAAGGAGCCGCATGACCCTTGCTGAGCACAAATCTGTCTCTGTCAGGATCCTGAGGGTTCTTAGGATCAAGTCTCATCTGTGTATAGAACACAGCTGTCATAAGCTCTACCGACGAAAGCGATCCGCCCGGATGTCCGCTTGCGGCATTGGATATCATGTTGATGATATCTTTTCTTGTCTCGCGACATATAGTCTTAAGTTCCTGTGATGTCATATAAAGACCACCTCTGAT
>JAUNWP010000033.1:3185-20241 GCA_030540255.1 Eubacteriales bacterium
TACAGCGACATTTTCATAAATATCCCATACTGATACGCTTTTGCTATAAATTGAAATTTCTTTTGTCTGCTAATCAAGCAAAGATCTGTAATACGGCCAGCTTGCCGTCATCTCGGATACTACTACATTGTTAATGACTCCTCCGGTCTCATGTATGCCGATGAAATTACCGTTCTGAGCCCAGCAAAGAAACATGACAACATGGGCATCCGATCCTGTACGTATTATGATATCTCCCGGTTTTAGCTCCGAACGCTGTATCCTGCGTCCGCAGCCTATAAGCGTACCGGTACTTTCTCCGTCAAGACTGTGCCCTGTCACGGACCAATATACCCAGTTTATCCAGCCTGAGCAATCGAGCCCCTTAAGGATACGACCTCTGTAATCCGGACCGGTCAGAGTATAGAAGTTGTTGCTGCTGTAACCGCCTCCGGAGGGTTTACCACCCCAGTAATAAGGTATCTTGCCTACCGAATTCAGTGCATACTCAACTATATTCTTTCTCGTTACGGAAACATCCGGCGAAAGCGAATTAAGATAGCTGTTTATCTGGTCTGTAGTCAGTGAAGTCGACACCTTGATGGAAGATATCGAAAGGCCGTAGTTCTCAAGCCAGTCCTGTTCACAGAGCTTTTTAGCAAGCTCTATCTTATCTTCTGTCCATCCCTGCCACTCATCATTGAAATTATCCTTGTTGTTTCCTATAGGATCTGCCTTAAACAGGGAATTCTTATCATCTATTCCTTTGATCGTAATACTCACATAGAGATCTATATGTCCCGGACAATATGACTGTGATACCGTTATCTTTTCTGAGTCTGCTGTACTTGTCTCTGCCGCCGTTTTAGTTTCTCCGCTTGTCTGTGTCTGAGCCGAAGCTTGCGAAGTCTGCTCTGAGTTTCCGGCTGCCGCAGTGCTCTCACTTACGGATGCTGCTGTTTCTGCCTGAGTCTCCGATGAAGAGCTTGCAGCTGCCGTTGTTCCGTTACTTGCCGGAGAGACCACAACATTATCATATAAGCTGCTTGCGGCTGCACCGTTCATAAATATAGGAGTATCCTCTGACAGCGAAGCGAATGCTGAATCTGCAAAGCCGGTGTCTGCAGCGCCTACGACCGCTGCCGGCGTATCGGAAACCTCGCTTTGTGCCACAGGCTCAGCTGTTGTCGTCGCCTCTGTCTGTGCCGTACCCGGAGAAACAACAACATTATCGTTGATCTTCTGCCAAGTGTTCTTCTTTGAGGATAAGCCACCACCGGATGCCGCATTTTCCTGTGAAGCAGAAGTGTGATCGTAGATCACAGCCGAAGATCTCTCCTCATAATTTCCTGCCGAACTGCTATTTTCTGCCGCAGCTGCCGTCCTGGTCATTGAGAGATCTCCGTTTGCGGCTGCGTAACCGGTAGGAACTGTTTCAGCGTCATCCACATTTACAGTTACATATTCCGAGGCTGACGCTGTAGTTTCAGAGGCACTTAAGCCTGTTGTCTGAACGGCATTCACACCGGTTCCGCCCTCAAGCTGCATCTGAGCACGTTCCAATGCTATAGCCTCATCTGCCTCCTGCTGTATTGTCCTGTTAAGACAGCCCGAATCGTAATAAACATTGCCGAGTGACACCTTAGAGCTTACCGAAGCTGAAAAAAGTGTTTCACAGTATTCCTGCATAGCCTCATAATCGTCCATCTCATGATAATAAGCATAGACACTTGCGAGAGCCATTATCTCCTGAACGTTATAATATCCGCTTATGTGATTGCCGTCTCCGTCGTAGAAATTTACATTGACATTCCTGAAGCTGTTGACTGTCCACGATGACGGATCATCTGCTGATTGCGATGAATCGTTGGGATTATACTTACCCATGACTCTGTCGATACCAAGTCCGAACTGAGATGCGATTGCCTTTGGTGTTCTGTCTGTAAGGTCGAAATATGATGCAAAATACTCGGCATTCCTGGAGTTAAGCGCTGTATATATCTTTCCTCCGTACGAGTTGATCGAATCTGAAGTATCTGCTCCGTCAGGGAAGAAATACGCAAGATTAAGCTTATCGGGAGCCGGTACAAATTTCTCATCATTCTCTGATGCCGCTATAGTTTTAAGACTTGAGGTCGGCCTTGAATAGGTAAAGCCATCTCTTGATACGCTTTCCTCAACGGCTTTTTCCTCGGCTGTTTCCTCACTTGGCATGCTCTTTATGCCAAATGCAAGCAACACAAAAACAAAAGCCGCAAGATATCCGACAAGCATTGCTTTTATAATGTTCTTATTGTTTAAAAGCTCTTTAAATCTTTGCATTCGTTAACTCTTCAGTTTCTTAAGCGTTTCTTCAAAATAATCCGGGAGCGGAGCCGAAAACTCCATTCGCTCACCTGTACTCGGATGTGTAAAGCCAAGCACGGCCGCATGCAGATACTGACCTTTACCTGCAAACACATCCTTCTTGATGCCGTAGGTATCATCTCCTGCAAGCGGATGTCCTATATGTGACATATGAACTCTTATCTGATGAGTCCTTCCGGTATCAAGCTTACACTCCACAAGTGTCATCGGTATCTTATACTGTGCATGTGCCGGAAATCTCTCCAGCACCTTATAATGTGTCACCGCAGTCCGACCTTCATAAGGAGGACATACAGCCATCATCTTGCGATCCGCTTTGCTTCTGTCGATATTGGCATCTACCGTACCCTCATCAACATTGAAGTTATTATACACCAATGCGATATACCGTCTTGTTATGCTGTGTTCCGCAAGCTGAGCCGCTATACAATTATGTGCCTTGTCATTCTTGCACGCAATGATAAGTCCCGTGGTGTCCTTATCAATTCTATGGACGATACCCGGACGCATCTCACCGTTTATCCCGCTTAGTGAGTCCTTACAATGATGCATCAATGCATTGACCAGGGTTCCTGAATAATGTCCGTTGGCAGGATGTACGACCATATCCTTAGGCTTATTGATGACTATAACATCATCATCCTCATATACTACATCAAGCGGAATATCCTCGGCACATATATCTATCACTTCCGGCTCCGGGATATTTACATCTATAGTGTCTCCCGACGCAAGTATATATCCTGCCTTTGTCTTGGCCCCGTTCACAGTAACATCTCCCGATTTAATGAGAGACTGGATACGCGAACGACTCATATCCGTAAGCCGCTCGGCAAGATATGAGTCCAGTCTTTCTTTATTCTGTTTTTCCGAATTATATGAAAATGTCATCCGTCCGAATTATTATCAAAAATGCTCACGAAGAAATGAAAAGCAGGCTAGATCTTCATAACTGTACTTAAACATAATTAATATCACCAGCAAAAAAGCTCCGCAGGTCACATATATATCGGCAACATTAAAAACAGGAAAATCTATAGGCATAAAATAGATAAAATCAACCACATATCCGTTGATAAGTCTGTCTATAAAATTACCGAGCGCCCCTGCTATAATTGCGCTTAAAGTAAACTTAAGAGGAAGATACTTTCTTTCCTTAGGTATGCATGCGATCCCGGCAAGCAATACACATGATATAAGCGGTGCCAATATCAGAAAGAATATTCTCATTCCGTTCATGATACCGAAGGCAGCTCCTCTGTTTTCTATATAAAGTAATTCCAAAACATTGTCTAAAATAACATATGGACCAGAATCCCTAAGCCCTGCAACGGCTGCATACTTTGTGATCTGATCCAATGCTATCAGTACAATGATACCCGGCAGTACCGAGACTGCATTTCTTATGTACTGTTTAATATTCATATGTTAACTTTAGAATCCGTATCCGCCGGCTGCTCTTTGCTGATTGCGATCTGCTCTCTGTTCTCTGCTGCTGTAATCAATGCCTCCCTTAAAATCTCCGGAAAGCTCGATAGACTTAGGTGATGCAATAAAGATGTAATTGGAAATACCCTTAAGCTCTCCCGCAATGGTATATACGGAACCTAAGCAGAAATCTATAACTCTCTGAGCTGAATTACCATCGATACCCTCAAGGTTGATTATGACTGCTCTGCCGTCATTGAGACAATCGGCAACTTCTCTGCACTCGTCCAGATTCTTAGGACGAAGCATAATGACCTCCATATTGTTCTGAGGCATAGGAACTACCTTGTTTCGTGAGAAAACCGAGGCTTTAGGCTGTTCATCCTGCTCCTGTGACTTGTTGCGCTTAGTAAAACCTGAGAAAAGACTGCCCTTGGATCTGTCGTCTTCCTCCTCATACTCGTCATCGTACTCCTCGTAGTCTCCATCCTCGTTGTAATCATCATCAAGGAAATCATCTACCTGATCATCGTCATATCTATTCTTGAATCCGCCTATTTTATCGAAGAAGCCCATCTAAAATCCCTTCCTGTCATCGTATGCAACATATAGTGTATTATCGACGGCATAAGTAGTATATATTGTGTTACGTATATTTTAACAAAAAAATACGTTTCTATAATTATCGTGAAAAACCGCTGTCGTGTCAACCCTTTAATATGTTACAAACTTATTAACTCAGTTTTTTATACAATTTTCGTGAGACAATAAAGTCTCTCACCTTGACCGGTACAAGCCCGGAGATATCCTCATCCTTATTGACCATTTCGCGTATCATGGTGGACGAAATATCTATAAGAGGAGTATGGATTATACGTATATCCGCCTTTGTTTCAGAAAATTTCCGCTTAAGCTCTGATATCATGCCTTCTGCCTCGGCAATGCCGCTTCCGTCTCTGAGAGCACAGAGTATAACAGCTTTTTCCAATATCGTCTCCGGTCTGTACCATTTATCAAGATACTTAAGAGAATCAAACCCCATTATAAAGAACATCTCATCCGACGGATACAGCTCACTCAATTTTATAAGCGTTTCCGCGGTATAGGTATGTCCTTTCGTCTTTATCTCCATATCGGAGCATTCAAAATGCGGATAATCTGCAATACCAAGCCCGGTCATCTCATATCTTGTCTCCGGTGACGAAACGCCGGAGCCCTGTTTGAAATAAGGGTCTCCGGCCGTCATAAATATGAGCTTATCCAGTGAATATTCTTCAAAAGCCGCATTTGCAATATTCAGATGTCCGAAATGTATAGGATCGAAGGTCCCGCCCATGATGCCGATCTTCAACGAAATATCTCCTTAAGCTTAAAGCTCGTTTACGTCAACGATCTTACGTCCGTCCTTCCAGATACGCTCAATGTCGTAGAAGAGACGATTTTCCTTATCAAAGATATGAACGATCACATCACGATAGTCCATAAGTATCCAGTTTGCAGACTGGCGTCCCTCTATCTGCTTAGGCTCAATTCCCATGCGTCCGAGTGTATCCTCAACATTATCGCAGAGTGCACCCGTCTGTCTGATATTGTCAGCTGAAGCAATAATAAAATAATCCGCCATAACAGAAAGCGCACTGATATCAATAACGCTGATATCCATTGCCTTCTTATCTTCAAGTGCGGCAACCGTAGCCTTAACTATCTCCTTTGTTGTCGGCTGTGTATTCATTGATCGTCCTTTCTGTGGCTTTTGTACCACTCGTATGCATTGAGTGTGTCGCTTACTATGGAAGCATTTTTACTGCGCAGGTATGTGACCGTGGCACTCAATATCTCATAAACGCATTCATCAAGATCTGTAAATGCCAAGCGTCTTGCAATATCAAGATCGGATGCCTTGTCTCTGAGCGGTTCAATATAATCTGCGGTGAAGATTATCTTCTCAAGAGTGCTCATATCCGGTCTTCCGGTCGTATGATAGCACACTGCATTAATGATGTCCTCATCTTTGATCTCAAACTCATGTCTGACAAGATATGCACCGTACTTTGCGTGTATCACCTGCGGTGAAGCAAGCTCCTCATCGCTTAATTCGACTCCATTTTTCCGACAAAGCTCAATCAGTTCCTTGTCCGTATAACATTTGGCACAATCGTGCAGCAGGCCGGCAAGCTCCGCCTTTAACGGTGGTACCTCTGTTCCAAATGCCATACAGGCAGCCGTATATGCCACCCCGAGCGTATGTTCGAAACGTTTTTCGTTCTGTTTCTTTTTAACAGCCGCTCTTAGCTTGGCAATATATTCTATTGATATATCCTGTTCCATCCTTACGCCTCAAAACAGATGCATGAGCTTATCCGATCGTATTTAATAAGATCAGATATCTATCTTTCTCTTCTTAGGATCATGCTGATATTTGAACAGCACTATCTTGCTTCCAATAACCTGAACGACAAGCGAGCCTGTTCTCTCTGCTATTGCATTTGCAAGCTCATTCTTATCGTCATCATTATTCTTGAGTACATGTATCTTAACAAGTTCTCTCTTCTCAAGCGCCTCGGCAATTGCTTCGATATACTCATCGCTCAGACCGTTTCTTCCGATCTGAAAGATAGCATCCTCAGTCATAGCTATGCCCTTGAGCACACTTCTCTGTTTACTCGTAATATTCAAATTCAAGTCCTCCTACGCGAACGGTATCGCCTTCCTGAAGTCCCATTTTCTTGAGCTCGTTAATAATCTTCTGTTCCTTCATATAATCCTGGAAGAACTTAAAGCCCTTCTCGTCCTCAAGATTGGTATAGCCGAGCATTCTCTCGATACGAGGTCCCTCAACAACATAGACCTTGCCCGACTCCTTGTATATATTAAGCGGCAGCTCTTCGCCGAGATGCGCCTTAATGTCAAATTCCTTCTCATATACGAGCGGCTCAAGCTTATTCTCCTTAAGGAGCTTAAGCACGGCATAAAGAAGTTCCTTGACTCCCTTGCCTGTAGCTGCCGATATAGGCATGACCCTGATGCCCTTAGGCTCGTACTCTGCCTTGATGCGTTCTATAACATCATCATTTTCATCATAGATGGCATCGATCTTATTTGCGGCAATGATCATCGGTCTTGCCGTAAGATCCAGATCAAACTTCTCAAGCTCGGCATTGATCTTGGCGATGTCATCCAGAGGATCTCTGCCTTCTGTACCTGCAGCATCAACTACATGCACAAGCACACGGCAACGCTGGATATGCCTTAAGAAATCATGTCCGAGTCCGGCACCGTCTGCGGCGCCTTCTATGAGGCCCGGTATATCCGCCATTATGAAGCTGTCCTCACCGTCACCCAGTTCAACTACTCCCAGATGAGGCTGTAATGTAGTGAAGTGATAATTTGCTATCTGCGGTCTTGCGTTTGAGGACATACTGATAAGCGTGGACTTACCGACATTCGGGAATCCTACTAATCCTACATCTGCAATGACCTTGAGCTCAAGCAGCACCTCAAGTTCCTGTGCCCGCTGCCCCGGCTGTGCAAATCTCGGAGCCTGCATGACAGAAGTCGCAAAATGCATATTTCCGAGTCCGCCCTTGCCGCCGGTAAGAATGACCTCTCTCAGATTATCTCCTGACATATCGGTGATGACCTGACCTGTCTTAGCCTCCTTGACAATGGTTCCGTAAGGCACCTTGACAACAAGATCCTTACCGTTCTTTCCGTGACAGCGCTTTTTTCCGCCCTGTTCTCCGTCTTCGGCGGCATATTTTCTCTTCATGCGGAACTCTCCAAGAGTAGTCATGCCCTTGTCGACTTCAAATATAAGATCTCCGCCTTTGCCGCCGTCACCGCCGTCCGGTCCTCCGTTTGGAACGAACAGCTCTCTGCGGAAGGAAATGTGACCGTCGCCGCCTTTACCGCTCTTAATTGTTATCTTCGCTGTATCTGCAAATGACATAAATTACTCCCTGAGAAAACAAAGGACCATGTTATAAAATAACACAGTCCTCCTAATGAATCTTATCCGATTAAGCCTGCTCCGGATATACAGAGCACTTCTTGCGGTCTCTGCCCCATCTCTCGTATCTAACGATACCGTCAACCTTGGCAAATAATGTATCATCCTTACCGATACCTACATTTGTACCCGGATGAATACGTGTTCCGCGCTGTCTGTAAAGGATATTTCCTGCAAGAACAAACTGTCCGTCAGATCTCTTAATACCAAGACGCTGGGAATTACTGTCTCTTCCGTTCTTGGTGGATCCCATACCTTTTTTATGAGCCATGAAAACACCTCCTAAAATTAGTGTATCAAGCATGTATGTCTGAGCCGAAGCTCCTTAAATACATGAAATTACTTTGTGATGCTGTCGATCTTAACCTCTGTGAAAAACTGTCTGTGACCGTTCTTCTTGTGATAGCCGGTCTTTCTCTTGTACTTGTATACAATAACCTTATCAGCCTTTCCGTTAGCGGTAACTGTTGCAGAAACCGAAGCTCCCGAAACTGTAGGATTGCCGATTACAGCATCCTCTCCGCCGATCATAAGAACCTGATCAAAAGTAATCTTGTCACCTTCAGCGGCCTCAAGCTTCTCAACTCTTATGATGTCTCCCTCGGTTACCTTATACTGCTTTCCGCCTGTTGCGATAATTGCGTACATGTAAGGTACCTCCTTCTTAAAAAAACTCGCTACTCCGGGTGGAATCCGATTCATCCGGACACACTTCTACCCTTGTTATGCGGCATACTTGAGTAGGATAGCAAAAAAGAATACGACTGTCAAGAAGAAAATCTTGACAGTCGTAAGTTTTAATTATACATAGTTGCAAACTCTTGCCATTGCGATCTCTGTGAAGCCGAGAGACTCTGACTTTGTGATCTTACCGTTTGCTACATTGATGATCTCCTGAAGTGTATCATCTGCCATCTGCGGCATATTCTCAGGTGCCTCAAGAAGTCCGCTGCAGTCGATATCGATATTGTCAGACATCTTGCCGTAGGTTATCTTGTTGGCTGTTATCTTGATTACAGGTGCGATAGGATTACCTGTCGGTGTACCTCTTCCTGTAGAGAAGATACATACTGTAGCGCCCGATGCAACCATTCCGGAAAGTGATGACGGATCATTACCGGGAGTATCTACGATAACAAGTCCCTTCTTATCAACCGGAACAGCATAATCATATACTGCCTGAATCGGTCTGTGTCCGCTCTTATGGATACATCCGAGTGACTTCTCCTCAAGAGTAGTGATACCGCCTGCCTTGTTGCCCGGTGTCGGATTGCCGTTACGTATCTCCTCACCTACACGGCGCATATCATCCTCAAATCTGTGAACAACATCAAGTATCTGCTGTCCTACCTCAGGTGTTACGGCTCTGTGTGCAAGGATATGCTCTCCTCCGATAAACTCAGGAACCTCTGACAAAATAGCTGTTCCGCCGTTATCGATAAGTCTGTCACAGACCTCACCGATAAGAGGATTGGAAGCAATACCGCTTGTAGGATCAGATCCGCCGCACTCTGTACCGAGAACGAGCTCGCTTATCGGGAACTCCTCTCTGCGCTGCATGCTCATCTCCTGAACCATCTCCTTGGCTGCTCTTACAGCCATCTCAACAGTCTTGATGGTGCCTCCGCACTCCTGAATGATAAATGTCTTGATCGGCTTATTGGTACGCTTCTGAATCTCTTCAACTACCCAATCCATCTGACATCCCTCGCATCCGAGTGATACAACAACAGTTCCGTAGATATTAGGGTTGGCTGCGAAGCCTACCATAGTTCTCATAGTGAGTTCAAGATCGCTCTTAACCTGTGAACATCCGCTCTGGTTATGGAAGGTTACAGTCTCCTCAACCTGATTTGATATAATTCTTGCTGTATCAGCCGCACATACGCTGGCCGGCAGGATAAGAACCTTATTTCTGATGCCGACCTTACCGTCCGGTCTTCTGTATCCCCAAAAATTCATAATTCGTATCCTCCCTATTACTTAAGGTTTTCACGATGGCTCTCGACATTGTGAACATGAACATAATTGCCCTTCTTAATATCGCAGCCTGCTATACCGATATGCTGTCCGTACTTAACGATAGGATCGCCCTTCTTGATGTCCTTGGAAGCCATCTTGTGATATATCGGAATATCGTCGATTGCCTTAGCTGCAAATTCCTGATCACCGATCTTCCAAGTAACCTCGTCGCCCTTTGCCACCGGACCCAGCACTACAACTATGTTATCGCTGGGATCGATTACTATTGCTTTCATGATTACCTCCCGAAATAAACTAATATTTCATACAAAACATTTCATTACTTTTAACCAAAATGTACTATAACACAATGTTAAAATATAGACAAACAAAATTACGCTTTAAACTTCATTTTTTTCATCATTCAGCTGTATTCAATGTTTCAAAATTAAACACTTTATCTCAAATAAGAAATAATGTGCCTTCACTCACTCCCGGCTCTATTGCATTCGCTTACGACTGTTTTCTCATTTTTATAAGTCCGCATCGAATAAATCTTATACGTCAAATGCGTCCTTAATTATCCGTATCTTGTTGCCGGCGATCTCGACCACGTCGAATCGCAGTTTAGTATTGTACAGATGTCTGTCGGCTATATAATACCTTGCGGCCTCCGTTATCTTAAGGCGTTTATGACGGTTCACGGCTTCCGAAGGGTAACCGTAGTTTAAGTCCTTTCTGTATTTGACCTCAACAAATGCAAGTGTATCGGCATCCCTTGCAATTATATCTATTTCAGCAGTTCTTATACGATAATTTCGCTCCAGCACGGTATATCCCTTCAGAGACAGAAAACGGGCCGCAATATCCTCGTATCTGCTGCCCGTTTTACGTTTATTCTCTTTTGCTCCGTTTTTATTTTCCAAGATTAAATGAAACCAATCCGCTTCCTGCCCCGGCTTTTACATTCCTATACCGGAACCTTGCTGTAAAAAAGATTCGGAAATCAAAAGATCAGAAGCATCCGCTCTGCAATTATTTCAGGATATTCTTAAGAAATGACATACGGTATATATCCGTAACACCGTATTTTCTGATAGCCTCAATGTGCTCTTTTGTTCCGTAGCCCTTATGCTTCGCTATTCCGTACTCAGGATGTTCCTTATCGTACTCTATCATCATACGGTCTCTGGTAACCTTTGCAAGTATGGATGCCGCCGAGATCGAAGGGCACTTCGCATCACCCTTTACCACAGCTGTCTGTCTGCACATGATTCCGGGAACAGTCTTATTGCCATCCACCAGCACTACCGTATCCGCTTCATCCGCATTGTACCCGCGTTCTGCATACATCCTGCGGCAGTTCTCATATGCATCCCTCATAGCCTCATAGGTGGCATTTAGTATATTGATCTCATCTATGCGTTCAGGACTTGCGATACCAATACCGTAAGCAAGTGAATTATTTACGACATCCTCATATATAAGCTCACGCTTTTTTTCACTGATTTTCTTGGAATCGTTGAGCCAGAGTATCTCCCTGCCCTTATCAAGTATACAACAGCCTGCTACTACCGGTCCGCACAGGGGACCTCTGCCCGCCTCATCAACTCCGAATACAATCTGCGCTCTGTCTGCGATCTCATATTGATCTTCAAACATTCCGGCGAGCCTTATACGTTCTGCCTCGACTCTTTCTTCCTTAGTCATTGTCATACCTTCGGTCTCTGTAAGGAGATGCGTCCGAGTCTTCCCGCTCTGAATTCGTCGACTATCAGTTTGGAGCTTCTCGCAAAATCAGGCTCGGCACCCTTCTTGAGACAGCCTCGCTTTACCGATATAAGCTCAAGCGCAGCAAGTGCCTCTATAGATACTCCGAGCACGTGAACCTCCATATTGTCGACCTTTTCTTTGAACTCCTCTTCGCTTATTCCATATCTCTCAAACAGATTGCTGCGATAATTTACGAGCATAAAATCAATAAACTTTATCGAAAGCTCCTCGACATTAATTACCTGATCGTTTATCGAGCCTATTTCTGCAAGCGATACTGCCGTCTCTTCGTCATCAAAGCGCGGCCAGAGCACTCCCGGAGTATCAAGCAGGAGCAGACTGTCATTGATATTTATCCACTGGGTTCCCTTGGTAACTCCCGGCTTATTTCCTGTCTTTGTAGATGCCTTTCCGAGCATGGAATTGATAAAGGTAGACTTACCTACATTAGGTATGCCGCAGATCATAGCTTTTAACGCACGTTCTCCGGTTATCCCTCTTGCTCTCTCCTTCTCTCTTTTTGCCTCTGTGAGAGCCGCAGCAGCCTTTCTTATCCTGTCTATCGAATCTCTTCCTCTGGAATCGAGAGCTATAGCTGTTATCCCCTGTTCCTTAAAATGCTCTATCCATTTCTTGGTTACCGTCTCATCCGCAAGATCGGCTTTGTTAAGCAATATAAGGCGCTGTTTCTTGGCTGTTATTCGTCTTATATCCGGATTTTCCGTAGCTATGGGACATCTTGCATCAAGCAGCTCGATAACCAGATCTACCAGCTTGATATCTGCTTCTATCTTTCTTCTGGCCTTGGTCATATGACCGGGATACCACTGTATATTCAAATATTACCTATCCTTTCATCTTATCAGACTTATCTCCGACATCGGCATTATCTTGAGCCAAAGCTTGCCTTTGATCGACGAGCGTTTGACATTACCGATATTTGAGAATCTCGAATCCTCAGAGGAATCCGAATTATCTCCGAGTACAAAATACTCATCATCTGCAAGCTCGACATCATTTTCCGCAATTCCGCTCAGAGGAATGCTGTCTGTATACGGAGAGTCAAGTTTCTCACCGTTAATGTATACCTGCCCGTCATTTATACGTACTGTTTCTCCGGGCAGACCTATAACACGCTTAACATTTTCCTTGCCTGTATCTGCTCTCTCAAATATAACAACATCAAACCTTGAAGGATTGCCTATGTCATATTTGAGTCTGTCTACGAGGCAGACATTTTCAGCATTTATCATAGGGGACATGCTCTGCCCGTTTATGATAGTCTGCCCCATAAAGCCGTAGACTATGAACCACGCAAATGATATAAGCGCTATAAAATAAACTATGCATCTGATGATCTTTCTGAGCAGAAAATTATCATCATAAATATAAAGACCCATTAAGTACTTATCCTACGTTAAGGCAGGAGCCTCCTATAAATTCTCTTACTATCGAATGCGCAGGTATAAGATCCGTCGAGATCGGAATAACAAAATCAAGTATCTTAAGCAGTTCCTTTGCCTTGAAATACTCGTCGGAATCTCTCGGTACACCGAAGAGGATACGCTCCGCAAAAGGCTTGATTGCCGCAAGCTCATACAAAATAGCGGTATTAAGTATCTTATCCGCAGTTTCGGTATACGGGAAAATGTTATCCTCCTCACCCTTTCTTACATCCGGCCATTTTCTGAGAGTCAGTGCTGCATTATGTGCACGTGAACGATCATCTCTGACAAGTCTGCGTATAAGTCTCAGATCCGAACTTGTAAGACGGTTATGTTCGTCTATATTAAGCGGAGGAAGCGCCGATACACAGAGCTTATACTTCTTTTCCGAAGGTATCGAATAGGAGAACTGCTCGTTAAGACAGTGTATGCCTTCAACGATAAGTATGTCCTTATCTCCGAGATCTATGATATTGCCGTTATACTCTCTCTTACCTGTTTTGAAATTGTAATACGGAAGTTCAACCTCCTCACCGCGCATAAGAGCCTGCATGTCATCGTTGAATTTATCAAGATCCAGGGCATAGATAGACTCAAAATCAGGATTGCCGTTTTCATCTATCCTTCTGTCTGCATAATCAAGATAATAATTATCCGCAGAAATAACTCTCGGTATGATACCGTAGCTGCGAAGTGCGTATGCCAGTCTGTATGCCGTACTCGTCTTACCCGAGCTTGACGGTCCCGCAAGGAAAACAAACTTTTTACCCGCATTTATTATCTCCTGAGCTATAAGACTGAGATTGTTATTGAATATAGCCTCACAGCTTAGGATAAGCTCGGTCGTCTTGCCGTCGCAGATAGCCTGATTGACATCCGCAATATTCTCATTATCAAGCAGATGCGCAAGTCTGTAAGCATCCGCCTGTGCATCGAAGAGGTTTTCTATTAAGTTGATATCCAAAGTTGCATCCGGATCATTTGGTTCCGGAAGCATGAGGAAAAATCCGTTTTTATACGGATGAAGATCAAATGACCTTATCTGTCCGGAGCTTGAGCCCACAGAGCCGTACAGATAGGTCTCGTAACCGGCAAAGCAGGTAAGCGTGACCTTGGATGTACGTCTGAAGCTTAAGAGCTTTACAACATCAGGCATATTGCGCTCCCTGAACATGTTCATGGCGGCATCGACCTTCATTACCTTCTTTGTTATCGGAAGATCAGCCTCTATATAATCATGCATCTTCATCCAGACATTCTTAATGATATCCTTAAAGCCATCCTCTGTAAGCTCCGCTCTGAATGCCTTTGTGAATTTCGGATAAATGAAATAATTGCCGTTCATTGAGAACTCAAATACTATCTTTTCGATGTTTTGCGCTCCGACAACGTCATCAAAACTCTTGAGCATGACTATCTCGGCTGTTCTTGCGTAATTTGTACGAATGTTTTCGTTCTTGTAATAGTCAATCATTTCGCTGATCTCCTTTATAGAATGTTACATTTATATACTAACAGTCAGGCTTATGCCGGATCCGCAGCCTTTTGTATGCGAACCTCATCAAACTATGCCCGAAAGCTGCTTTTACCGGAAAGCCTCTTCCAATAATGCAAGCTCTTTCTTAAGTTCCGTACTTCTCTGCCTTTTTCGTTCGCTTTCCTCTCCCGAAACGGCACTGAGTGCATCGGTGAGTATCTTCTTTCTGTGCCCAAGGAACTCCCTGTAGGTCTCAACAGACTCATCCGCTATGTGTTTTCCGTAGACATATTCCGCTTCACTGTAGCTTTCATCCTTACGATCATCTGCGGCAACATCAAAAATGAAATAATACTTACCTTCATCCTTTATAACATATTCACGGACTATATTCATCCCAAGCTCTTCCACAAGATACTTTCTTACGTCATCCAGATCGGATTGAGGACTCAATATGAGCTGCTTAAGGCTTTTAAAACGTTCTAAACTCCCCTCAGATAAAATACGTTTCATGAGCAGGCCGCCCATTCCGGCTATAACCGCACACTCAAGTCTCTCATCATCCGGGATATCCTTAAATCCGTCGGACAAAACAAAGTCTATCCTGTCAGAAACGCCTTCCTCTATACTGTTTTTCCTTGCAGCTGCAAGAGGCCCTTTCGCTACATCCGCAGCCGTGACCCTGCAGGCCTTGCCCTTCTTCAGTGCCGATATGCCTACATATCCGTGATCGCAGCCTATATCGGCAAGTGTATCACATTCAGCTATAATATCGACGATCTTACTCAATCTAAGTGAAATATTCATTAAAGTCTGACCTTAAAATCTCTTAAAGCATTTTTATCTCTGAGCAGATTCTGGAATTTTATCATATCATTGCCGCAGGCAGACATCTCTCTGTCTATATGTACCGAACGTATCGCCCTTATCGCCTCGGTAAGTCCCTTCTCTATCTCAGCCTGATTCATGTTCAGTATGCTTCCCGAACGATCCGGCTCGGCAAACATCTTCGCCGCATTTCTTCTTTCCTCTTCGCCAAGCTCCGGGCTGTTTAAAAATGCCGCAGGCTCAAAATCTCCTATATGTTTATGAATAGCTTCGGCAAGCAGCCTGCAGCTCTTCATATTAAATTCCTCAGGCTTGATATATCCGAATACAGTCTCGCACAGATCCGGCCTCTCGGCAAGCCAGGAAATAAGCAGCATCTCATAGCTTGCTGTCTGGGTGTCATTTACATCATCCGTAGCTGCCTCCGAAGCAGTCTTCCTGCGCTGTGAGCCTATCCTGTCCGCCGGAAGATCTCTGTAGGTATAGCTGCCTCCGTTTTCCATCTTACGCTCAGTCATACGCATAAGCTCATCACGATTCAGCATGAATTCCCTGCTCACGGAATCAACGTAATTCTCTCGTTCCATAGGATCCTTGAACATACAGAGTCTGTCTACCGTCTCTCTTACAAAGGCTGTCTTTTCCGCCGGATCGCTGAGATCAAAGCTGTCACGCAGCACGGAGATGACAAAAATAAAGGCGTTTTTGGCATTTCTTATGCATCTTTCGTAGCCTTCGGCGCCCTCTGCCTTGATAAACTCATCAGGATCCTTGTATTGCCCCATGTCGAGCACCTTGACATTAAGCCCTGCCTCATAAAGTATCGGAAATGCCTTCATCTTGGCGTTGATGCCTGCCTTATCACTGTCCTGAGTGAGTATAACATTATCCGTGTAGCGCTTAAGAAGCCTTGCATGCTTATCCGTAAATGCCGTTCCCAGACTTGCTACGGCATTGGTAAATCCCGCCTGATGAAGCGCTATTACATCCATGTATCCTTCGCAAAGCAGCAGAAACTTTTGTCTGGATTTCTTTGCAAAATTAAGTCCGTAGAGATTGGAGGATTTGTCAAAAACAGGCGTCTCCGGGGAATTGAGATACTTTGGTTCTCCATCACCCATAACACGTCCGCCGAAACCTATCACTCTGTTATTGGTATCCATGATAGGGAACATTACCCTGTTCCAGAACTTGTCTCTTGTCCCCTTTTCCGAAAATGTAACAAGACCCGATTTATTGAGCAGACCGTCATCATATCCCTTTGACTTAAGATAATTGTACAAGGAATCGCTGCTCTTGGCCGAGTATCCGAGTCCGAAATGCATGATAGTTTCATCTCTGAGAGCTCTCTTATCCCTGAAATACTCGAGTCCTGTCTTACCGTCAGAGCCTCTTAATATACTGTTGTAATATATGGCTGCCTCTTTATTGACCTCTAACAGCCTTGCCCTAAGCTCAGATGCCTTCTTATCCTCATAACCGGTATTTTCCGGAAGCTCGATATGAGCATTGTCGGCAAGCGCCTTTATCGCCTCCTGAAACGAGTAATTCTCATACTGCATAACGAAATCTATGACACTTCCGCCTACTCCGCAGCCGAAGCAATAAAAGATCTGCTTACGCGGACTTACTGAAAATGAAGCCGTTTTTTCTCCGTGAAAAGGACAGAGACCGAAGTAATTCGCTCCCTTTTTGGTAAGACGTACATGTCTGCCGATGACATCCACTATATCATTGGCATTACGCACCTTTTCAATTGTTTCGTTGTCATATCTCATTATACTTACA
>JAUNWP010000104.1 GCA_030540255.1 Eubacteriales bacterium
ACAGCTTCATTTCTCATCAAAAAATTCAGCTTCAAGCATGGCGCACAGGCAGTGGTATATAGGAAGATGAAGCTCCTGTATCTTGAAGGTCTCGGTCTCGGGGACGCAGACGGCAACGTCACACAGGGCTTTCATTCTGCCGCCTGAAGCACCGGTAAGGCCTATGGTCTTGACGCCCTTAAGCTTAGCAATCTGAAGAGACTTAATGATGTTCTCGGAGTTGCCGGAGGTACTTATGCCTATAAATGTATCGCCTTTTCTGCCATATCCGTAGAGCATCTGTGCGAAGGTGAGGCTCGGATCGACATCATTCATAAAGGCTGTCGAAAGAGCAGGCATGGAGGTAAGCGGTATTGCAGGAAGCGCACCCTCGAGCTTTGCTGCAAGCTCGGCACCTTCATCGCCGTACAGATCCTTAAGCTTTGCAGCATCTTCCGCCGGAATTGCCCTGCCGAACTTAAAGGACTTCATAAGCTCACCGACTATATGCTCAGAGTCGGCAGCACTGCCTCCGTTTCCGGCAACAAGGAGCATGCCTTGCTTAAGGTAGGTATCCTTAAGCAACAGAAATGCTTCATATATATCATCTCTGCAAGCCTCAAGTACAGGATATCTTGTAAACAGCTCTTCATTGATATTGGCAGCAGTCATAGTTTTTTTATTCATAAAATTCTCCGAATATAAATTATGCGGACAGTATTCGTCATTGTGACATATCCGCCAAATGAATTAATTATGCAGTTACCCATAGTAGTGCTTCAAAATACAATGAATTCGTTACTCCGGGATGATCGACATATGTGTTTATAATGTAATTATTTATTTTACTCCATAGACTCTCAAGCCGCAATGATACATGAAGCAGTAATTTTGTTTTCATTTTCCTTAATATTGAGACAGAAAAGGGTAAGTATTTAGAGGTGGAAGCTTAAGCAGCTTAAGTGTTATACTTTTTGCATGTTTAAGAAATTTATCAGAAAACCGAATATTTTACAGATAGCAGCTATCCTGCTTTTCTCGGCAGGTATAGTTACAGGTATGAGCCTCAGATCCCATGCCGCGACAAATACAGATGCGGCAGCAGCGGCTCAGCAGGCGGTAACGACACCTACAGAGCATGTCAGCTGGGAGTCATGTCTCATCTCCGGCTCGAATATAGTTATTAAGGGCAAGATGGACGGCAAGATCACTCCTTCTGATACGGAGATAGGAGCGGATACTGAGTTCTATCTCCTAGAACTTGAACCGTATACAGACAGCATTGCCAATAAGAGAAATATCGCACATATTCCAAAGAGCGACAGCGTTGAATTCACTATTCCTTACGATACGGGAAACGGCACAAACAGACTCTACAATAAGTTCCTGGTTTGCGTATGGACAGGCAAGACCTATAAGGTGGTTTCGGATGTCATATATGTGACCAATCCGGAGGCTGTTGCACAGTACAAGGATGCGTTCAAGAATCCGCTCACAAAGAAGGGACTCCTTGTTGAGCTTCCGCAGATATCCGATGCATTTTCACTCGGAGTACATAATGTAATAGTCAACATACCTTTTGATTCATTTATAGGAGACGGAATTGATTATCAGTATGAGGGCGAGACCTATCATTTTGATAAAAATGTTGTAGCTGTCTATGACAAGACCATTTCTACTTATTCGAACAAGAGCATGAATGTCACGGCAGTCTTGCTTAACCGTAAGAGTGCAAAGGCTCCGGAGCTTATCGCACCGGGCACCGTTGACGTGAACGGCATTAATTATTACAACTTTAATGCCGGAACGGAAAAGGGCTGCAAGTACCTGAGAGCCATAGCTTCATTTCTTGCATCAAGATATACAGGTAAGAATGCTGATGTAGGACTGGTGCAGAACTGGATAGTCGGAAATGAGATAAATAATCAGCATTGGAATTATGTCGGAGCTTCGGATATCAATACTTATATGAAGGAGTACGAGAGAGGCTTCAGAGTCATATATAATGCGATCAAGTCGCAGCAGGCCAATGCGAGAGTGTATTTTTCACTTGATAATAACTGGAATCAGGGAAATGACAACAAACTGATATATACCGCCAAGGCTACGCTGGATGCGGCGGCAGCGGCATTTTCGGCTCATGGCAATATAGACTGGGGACTTGCTTATCACGCTTATCCGGTTCCGTCGGTTGAGCCTGAATTCTGGGATGATGCGGCGACAGGACAGGTCACGAACAATATATCGACTACCAAGGTCATTAATTTCGCAAATCTGTCACTGCTTACCGATTATATGCAAAAGCCCGCAATGCTCGATCGTTCTGGTAAGGTCAGACATATCATATTGTCGGAGATAGGATTCTCTTCGCAGTCACAGACAAGAGGAAGTGTGGAAAAGGAGCAGGCTGCGGCATTTGCATATGCATACTACATAGCAGACTCCAATCCTTACATTGATGCATTTATCCTGACTAGACAGATAGACGCACCGGGAGAGACCAAGTCCGGACTTGCACTCGGACTTTGGACGACTAATGTCAAGGAGGGAGAGGCACTTAAGCCTTATTCGGCAAAGTACATCTGGGATGTGTTCAAGCATATAGATGATAAGAAAACAAGCCTGCAATACACAGAGTTTGCCAAGAAAATCATAGGCATAAACAAATGGTCTGATGTGATACCCAATTTCAGACTACGCTCGATGGAATGAACATTAGCGCATAAACG
>JAUNWP010000105.1 GCA_030540255.1 Eubacteriales bacterium
GTATCATAAGATCATGCACGCTTACATGGATTCCTTCATATATAGAAAAAGGCGTGCATATCAGACAGGTAAATAATGAGAAAGCAAGTACCATTACAGAGCTGTCTACTCCTCTTGTGCCAAGTTTTCTTACAAAGGCATATGCCATTCCGGCTCCGAAGCCACCCGCAACTCCGATTATCGCATACAAGAAATGAACATCAAACGATGGCTTCATTATAAGCAAAGCTCCTATAAATGCTATCGCAAGGGAAAGCCAGTCCCTCTTGGTTGGTCTTTCGCCGAGCAGCCAGATCGCCGCAAGCATTGAGAAGAACGGCGAGGTCTTATTAAGCATGTTGGCATCCGGCAGGTTCATATGTTCCAGTGCGTAATAATTGCACAGCATACCGAAGGCACCGAAGGATACTCTGCACAACAGGAGCAGTTGATTCTTTTTTCCTATATTAAAGCTGTGGTGTCCTCTCAGAAAGAGCGGCAGTGCTATCACTGCCGCTATCGCATTCCTGAAAAAGGCCTTCTGAAAGAGCGGAACGTCCGCTGCATATTTTACGAAGAATGACATCAGGGCAAAGAAAAATGCCGATGATATCATAAAAGCTATTCCTTTTTTATTGTTGTTATTATTCATTACTTAACAAAATGTAAATGTTCATTCATGCGGTTAAGTGCCGTAACAAGTGCATTTACAGATGCAATGATGATATCGGCATGTGTTCCTACTCCCCAATACTGTCTTCCGGTCTTATCGGCTATGCATACATAGGCTGCGGCCTTGGAGTTTGATTCCTTGCTGACAGCGTGCTCCGAATAAGTAATGAAGTCATACTCAAAGTTATATCTTGTCTTGCGAAGTGCGTTGCTGACAGCATCAAGACGTCCGTTTCCGTCAGCCTCAAGCTCAAATGCCTCTCCGTTGATGACAGCCTTCATCTTAACGGATACTCCGTCCTCCTCTTCAAGCTTGGTCGTAGACAGATGATCGAAACGTACATCCGATACGTCAATAGGAGTAAATCTGTTGATATACTCTTTCTTAAATGCTTCGAAGATATTCTCAGGCTGAAGCTCGGCGTGATCGTTATCCGAGATGCCTGTAATAAAGTAACCAAGTTCACTCATCATAGCCTTAGGAATTACATAACCGTAGTTATGCTCAAGGATATATGCTACGCCGCCCTTACCGGACTGACTGTTGATTCGTATAATATCTCCCTCATATGCACGTCCGACATCATGCGGATCGAGCGGCAGATACGGACAGGTCCAATACTTGTCTCCTGTCTCCTCCTTCCATTTCATGCCCTTTGAGATAGCATCCTGATGCGAACCTGAGAATGCCGCAAATACAAGCTTTCCTGCATACGGCTGACGCGGTCCTACACTCATACCTGTTACACGCTCATAAATCTCGACAGCTTCCTTGATATTGGAGAAGTCAAGCTTCGGATCTACTCCGTGTGTAAACATATTAATGGCAAGTGTGATTATATCGACATTTCCGGTACGCTCACCGTTTCCGAATAAGGTTCCTTCTATACGCTCGGCACCGGCCAGAAGTCCCAGCTCCGCATCGGCAACACCGGTACCTCTGTCATTGTGCGGATGCAATGATACTATAACATTTTCCCTGTTATGAAGAGTATTGCACATATACTCTACCTGATTTGCAAAAATATGCGGAAGGCTCATCTCTACTGTAGCCGGAAGATTGATTATCACCTTGTTGTCTGCTGTAGGCTGCCATACATCTATTACCGCATTACAGATATCTCTTGCAAATTCAGGCTCTGTTCCTGTAAAGCTCTCCGGAGAATACTGGAACTGAAAACGTGTCTCGGGATACATATCACGATATTTAAGCATAAGCTCGGCACCGTCGGTTGCAATCTTGATTATCTCTTCCTCGTCCTTACGGAAAACCTGCTGACGCTGTGCAAAGGAGGTTGAGTTATACAGATGCACGATTACATTCTTAGCACCCCTGACGGCCTCAAAGGTCTTCTCGATAATATGCGAACGTGACTGTGTAAGCACCTGTATAGTCACATCATCCGGTATCATATCGTTGTCGATAAGATAACGTGTGAAATCGAACTCTGTCTGGCTGGCTGCCGGAAATCCTATCTCTATCTCCTTAAAACCGATCTTTACAAGATACTTAAAAAACTCTGCTTTCTCCTCAAGTGTCATAGGAACTATGAGCGCCTGATTGCCGTCACGAAGATCAACGCTGCACCATGTAGGTGCCTTTTCTATATGATCCTTTTTATACCAGCTCAGCTCCTCTGTCTTAACCGGAGCCGGAAAATAACCCGGTCTGTACTTTTCATAATTTCTCATACTACTAAACCTCCTCGATATGTTGCTTAAGGAAATACAATACAAAAAGAAGTCTCTTTGTATTGTTCATACAAAGAGACGAAAACTGCTGTTAATGTAATTGTTTCCGCGGTACCACTCTTCTTGGCGTCCATCAACGCCCACTCAATAGGGTTGTCGCTCAGGGGTGAGACCCTGCAGTGACCCTAAGTCTCGCACCAACCGACTATTCTCTCGAGGCATCTTAAAGCAGGTTATTCCCGTCACAGCGACGCGAAATATTAAGTTATGGGTGAAAGTTTACGTTAAACGATTAACTTTGTCAAT
>JAUNWP010000002.1 GCA_030540255.1 Eubacteriales bacterium
TAGAAATGATTTATGCTTTGATTGGATTATAACATCACAATTATGTATACCGCAATAAGATTTTCTTTATTTCTTTCTTATGCAGCCTTGATCTCACAGCTGTCTTATTTTTAATTCTTCTTCATCTGGCAAATTTTCCTCTGCTACATTTTCACCTTGCTTAATAGCATTCCGGCTTACATTTTCGTATATCGATTCCATCACCACTTTTCTATATATACAAAAACGGCTGCCGCTCCAAGGCTAAAACGCCTTAAAGCAACAGCCAATCTCACATCGTGAGTTTCGGACCCTTTCAAAACATACTTCCGTCAGATATCTATCTCAAGTCCTATAGGAGCATGATCCGATCCGAGCACATCAGTATAGATGACCGAATCCCTGATCCTGTCCTTGATATCATCCGATACGATAAAATAATCGATACGCCAGCCTATACCCTTGGCTCTCGCATTCATTCTGTAAGACCACCAGCTGTATTCAACCTTGTCCGGATACAGATAACGATAGGTATCCACGAAGCCGGAGGCAAGCATCCTGCTCATCTTGGCTCTTTCTTCGTCTGTAAATCCCGCATGCTTGTGATTTGTCTTGGGATTCTTAAGGTCTATCGCCTCATGCGCCACGTTCAGATCACCGCAGAATATTACCGGCTTCCTGCTCTTAAGTGAGAGCATATACTCTCTCCATGAATCCTCCCACTCCATACGGTAATCCAGTCTCTGAAGCTCATTCTGAGCATTCGGAACATAAACCGTAACAAGATAGTGAGTATCAAACTCAAGACATACCGAACGTCCCTCATGGTTATGCGGTTCATCCGGAAGTCCTATAGTCACATTCAAAGGCTCCTGTTTGGTATATATTGCCGTTCCGGAATATCCCTTCTTGTCGGCATAATCCCAGTAGCTCTTGTATCCCGGAAAATCAAGCTCTATCTGTCCTGCCTGAAGCTTGGTCTCCTGCAGACAAAAGGCATCCGCCTGCTCCGCCTCAAAGAACTCTCCGAAGCCCTTATTTACAACGGCTCTCAGTCCGTTAACATTCCATGATATGTATTTCTTCATTCTTTACACCGTTTATCTACTTACGCAGACATTTTCAATCCAGATATTAACAAAAATGCTGTCCCGGTAGATATACCACACCTCTGTCAGAGCTTGTATCACCGGTACTTACGAAATCTGCATAACAAAGCTCCATCTTCTCCTCCGGCTTTCCTACCGTATGAGCGTTTTTTCAGAAGCATAAATCACACAGCCGACATCTTATCAGACTGCTTACACCTTAATATCCGTAGAAATTAACCGCAAGCTTCTCGTCGTAATATACGCTTCCTGTATCTGTGAGCACCAGCCTGCCGTTCTCATCCTTATCGATTATTGCCGCCTCACAGTTATACGGCACATGCGGATGTCTGAAATAATCCTTATCCTCCGGATAGTAGAATCTCGACATTATGCATCGCATGGTGCATCCGTGAGTAAGCACCAGCACAGTCTTGTCACTATACTTAGGCTCCGCAGCGATCTCATCAATAAACTCATTGCTGCGCTTAATAACATTTCTGAGCGGTTCGGCTCCCTCCGGACAATATGTACCGTTAGGATCGAGATAAAAATCATCAAAGTCCGCACGGTTGACCTCACCGTACTCTATACGGCTGTGCAGACCTTCCCACACACCGAAGCCTATCTCCTTGATCCTCTCGTCAACAAAAGGACCCTCTCCCTTATCAAGAAAATACTGATTTCTCGCAAGCACTATATCCGCCGTCTCAACAGCTCTTGTAAGCGGACTCGTGTAACATGCATCAAACTTGATATCAGCCATGCCTATACCGGCTAGCGCCGCAAGCTTAATACCGTTTTTATTTAAATGAATATCCGTGTGCCCCTGGATCCTGCGCTGTCGGTTCCAATCGGTCTCGGAATGTCTCATAATATATAATCTCATCTCTTATTCTCCCCCGTCCGTTCTCTCTCGCCCCATATCTCTGTTATCATCAAAATGCTTCCACCACTCCTTAATTACCGAAGAAGCTGTTGATTCCATTAACAAGACCGTCGGCTTCCTGAGTAAGCATACTCTCTGAATGATTAGAGCATTGGTTGCCAAGCTCGATATCCACCGAAGGAATAGTGCTGTATGAGGTCTGGGTAAGATCCATATCCAAAGGATTGGAACCCCACACCTTCATGCCCTGAGCTTTCAGCCCCGCAATAAGCGCATCACCCAGAGCTTCATGCTCCTTCCAATGTGAAGCAACCGGCTCCATGCTCTTAAGTCCGTCCGGAACAGACATATAGAAAACACCCTTGATCTTCTTGAGTCCGTCTCCGTCCCAATGCAAAGCAACATGAATGTCCGCAGCATTATTGGCTATGACTGTTCTTGCCACATTATCAAGCTGAACATCCGTATCGTCGCGTATCATCAATACATCATAGCCTGCGGCAAGCAGCTTGTTTTTAAGTATCTGCGCCATCTGCAATGTGACCTTGGCCTCCGGAGTTCCGTCGTTAAAAGTCATTCCTCCCGATACCGCAGTTGCCATAGTTGCCCCTGCCTTGGTTGAACCTCCTGTAAGCTTAGGTGATTTATCCGGATGACAGTAGGTCTTGACATCAGAGCCTCCCTTTGTACCATGCCCCGCATTAACCGCCACTATCTTATTTTTACGATCCGAGTTTGCCGTATACATAACAGCCTTACCGCTGTTGATGGCAGAAAAATCGGCATACTTCCAAGCACTGTTAAGTCCTATCTCATCTCCGTTTTTATATCCGTTCTTGGTAGTTATCTCGCTGCCTGACTTGGTGTTGTCAACAGCAGCATAAGTATTGACCGAACCGAATACACTCATATTCACGGCAGCTATTCCGAGTACGGAAGCCGCACATATCATCGCCAATCTCTTCTTCATTATTGTCCTACCTTCCCTCTTACAACAAAACAAGTCATTCGCAGCCGCATTCCATCCCTGAATGCCTGTGATGTTTTATGAGTCATTCGCAGCGGCTTTAGGTGGAAATGACCCGCATGCCGAGCTGCAAGCTCAAGCTACAGCATTAAACTATGAAATGAAAATATATCAGGACTATGATACCAAGCACAATACGATAATAACCGAACAAGGTGAAATCATGCTTTCTGATATACTTCATAAGGAACTTTATCGTATACATAGCCACAAGGAATGCGACCAGCATCGCAAAAAGCAGTATGAACACCTGCGCTCCGGTAAAACCAAGACCATGCTTAACTATCTTAAGGAAACCGGCACCGAACATGACCGGAATACCGAGATAGAATGAAAACTCTGCTGCAACAGGTCTCGAACAGCCCAGTATCATGGCGCCCAGTATCGTCGCACCGGAACGCGAGGTACCCGGTATCAAAGACAGACACTGGAACAATCCGATAAGGACAGCCGTTTTGTAATCAAGTCTCGAAGTCGAAGTAATATCAAAATTCTTTTTCTTGTTATGCGCTTCAAGCACTATAAACAAAATACCATAGAGTATAAGCATTGTTGCGATAACCGTAGGTGTGCTCAGATACTCGTCAAGTATATCATCAAGCGGAAGTCCGATAACAGCAGCCGGAATGCAGGCAATAATGATCTTGACCCACAAAGACATTATCTTTCGGCTCTCCTTCCTGCTGTTGGACGGCGAGAACGGCCAGAGCTTGTTCCAGTACAAAACCACTACCGCAAGTATGGCACCTATCTGGATGACCACCTTGAACACATTCCAGAAAGCCTCCGGCTGATCAAGCATAACCAGCTCCTGCACCAGTATCAGATGTCCGGTAGACGATATCGGCAGCCACTCGGTAAATCCCTCAACGATTCCAAACAGCAGCACCTTCAGTATTTCAATAAAATCCATGTATATTCCCCTCTTGTTCCAAGCCTTACAGATCCGGTATCTGCCAGTCTATAGGCGTGAGTCCGTGCTCCTCAAGAAAGCTGTTGCACTGCGAAAAATGTCTGCAGCCGAAAAATCCCCTCGAAGCCGACAACGGGCTCGGATGAGCCGCCTTAAGTATCAGATGCTTGGGATTATCAAGCATCTTGGCCTTTTCCTGCGCAGGTCTTCCCCAAAGCATAAACACTATAGGTCTGTCAGCCTTATTAAGCTCGGCTATGATCGCATCTGTAAACTGCTCCCAGCCTATACCTCTGTGCGAAAAAGCCTGATGCGCCCTGACAGTAAGCACAGTGTTAAGCAGCAGTACACCCTGCTCAGCCCAATAATTAAGATATCCGTTATTTGGTATCCTGCATCCGAGATCTGTGTTCAGTTCCTTGTAGATATTCTTAAGTGACGGCGGGATCTCGGTACCCGGCATGACCGAAAAACAAAGTCCGTGCGCCTGCCCGTCATTGTGATACGGATCCTGTCCCAATATAACGACCTTTACATCCTTATACGGAGTAAGCGAAAGTGCATTAAACATATCTGATGCCTTAGGGAATACCTTGGTATGCTCATATTCATCCTTAAGCTTGTCGTATAAATTCCTGTAATAAGGCTTTCTGAATTCGTCCCTGAGGACATCCTTCCAATCGTTTGTAATCATAGCATTATTTGTTTATTCATAAAAGTACTGTAGATCATCTTTTGAGTCACAGGCTTACCCGTAAGCTGAGTCAGTGCCAAAGCATACAGCTCGAGCTGAATAGCATAACGCGCTTTAAACTCCTCTTCATCCGTAAGTCTGTCCGTCTTGTAATCTATAAGTGTTATACTGCCGTCACATTCTTCAATATAGGCATCTATGATACCCTGCAGCAGCTGCAGCTCATCCGAATCCTGCTCTGCCATAAGCTTTCTCGCAGGTATTCCTACCATAAAGTGCTGTTCTCTGTGCAGTCTGTTTTCTGAAAATGCTTTGCGCATCCTGTCAGCGAGCTCTGTGCCTAAAAAAGCTCTCACAGCTTTTTTATCAAGCAGCTTAAGCTCCGACTCGGACATTTTACCGCATTTTGAAAGATATTGCAGATTTTCTTCGGCATCAAGACTGTAATCAAGAAGCTCCATAGCTCTGTGGAAGATAGTTCCTCTGCCTGCACCTTTGCTCTTTGTCTGTTTTTCCAAAATCGCTTCGGCTTTCACAGTCTCGTATGTTTCTTCCTGCCATGAAGCATTGTCCATGGACGTTCCTCTCTCGGATGTGGCACTGCCTCCGGTGTTTTCCGCAAGCTTTCTCTCCCAGCCAAGTTCGGTCTCCGCTCCGTCATCCAGCTCGGCTTCTTCGGCATTTTCATAAAAACTGTGCTTGATATCCGATACAGAGAGCTTAGGCTTAAGCTTAGTCTCTACTTCATGCCCGTATCTTTTTTCGAAAAGCTCCGCAAGATATGCCGAGCGTTCGCTCGCTTCGCCATCTTCAAGCCTGGCATCTATTGCCGAGGTCCTTCCGTAGGCTTCAAGCTCCTTGTAAAGCCCGGCAAGCTTCCTGCCCACCAAGGTCTCTCTGTTAAAGAAGCTGAGTTCATAATCTCTTACATCATTGCCTGCCGCAAGCAATATAAGCTCAAGGTAACTTTTTGCCTCTTGGATCATTCGCTTTGGAAGTTTTCCTCTATTGTTCGAGGCCGCATATATCATATCCCCGTAATCTGCGGTCTCCTGTATCCTTTCCTCCGCGCTTTGCTTCTTTGTTCCGTTTTTATTGCCTGTGATAATGAGCTTTTCCTTTGCTCTGGTCATGGCAACATAGAGAAGTCTGAGTGACTCGCCCTTGTCCTCCTCCTTGTTTTTAAGCTTAATTACCGTCTTTTTAAGACTCGGATATCTGATGCCGACTTCAAGATCCGTATAGTCCGATGCAATACCAAGCTCATCATCTGCCGCAATCACGCTCTTATCCTTGTCGCTGTCTCCGTCGGAGCATCTTGCAAGAAATACTATAGGATACTCAAGACCCTTGGAACCGTGTATGGTCACTATCCTTACACTGTCTGTATCTGACTCCGCATTATCGGCTCCGCCGTCATCTATTTCTGCTTCCAGCATTGCCTCAAGGTATCTTATAAAATTATATAAGCCTCGCATGCCCGTTCCGGCATAATTTTCCGCCATCACTATAAGCTTATCCAGATTCCTTCTACGCACGGTTCCGAGCGGCAATGCACTCACATAATTATAATATCCGCTCTCATCGAATATTCGCTCTAAGAGTCTGTTGACAGGAAGCACCTCGGCAAGACTTCTGAAGTGATCCAGCTCCTTTGTAAACTGCCTTGCCTTATCATTATTAATGGCGGCATATCTTACGGCATTCAGATAATCATCCCTGCTTTCTTCCTTAAGATCGAATTCCGGCTTATCCGTAAGTCTCTCGACATTTTCGGCTTTAAGCTCCGGCAGTGCCGCTTCATCAAGACCGAAATCAAAGCTTAGCTGTCCGAAAACCTCGCCCTGACCGACATTTGCTGCAGATTCTGCCTCCGCAACCGTATAGGTATTGCTATCGACATCAGTTCCTTCTGCGGACTGTTCCTGCTTATGTTCTTCATATGCTGCCCTTATATATGCAAGCTCATCATCCGAGAACCCAAATAAGGGGCTGCGCATAACGGCTGCAAGTGCTATATCCTGATGCGGATTATCTATAATGTTAAGCAGTGCAATGCTCAGCTTAAGCTCGGGTGTATCAAAATATCCCTGCTTTTTATCATATACCGCCGGAATATTGTTTGCCTCAAGCACCTCTGCCAGCATGTCGGCATTACTCTTAAGATTACGCATCAATATAGCTATATCCGAATACTTTGCCGGACGCAACACTCCGCTTTTATCCTGAACCTTATAGCTCTTATCGGGCTCCTGTTTATTTACAAGCTCTCCGATGCGCTCGGCTATCATGATAAATTCAAGCTCCTTGGCCTTAGTATCCTCGTCTGCATCCTCCGCGGCATCCTCTCCCGACACAAGTAACTTTTCAAGCTTTTCATCATCTTCTTCGGCAGATGCCGAAGCATCTAATATCATTATCTCGGAGCGGCATGCCGATACGGCTTCACCGGACTCATTTATAAGGACATTATCGACATAGCTTGCCCCGGCATTAAGCCTTGCGGCTTCATCATATTCTACTCCGCCAAGCTCTCTGCGCATGATCTTGTCAAATACGGCATTTACGCTGTCTACTACTTCCTTACGGCTGCGGTAATTGGAATTAAGCTCTATCTTGATATGCTCTCCTGCTGCCGTGAAGCTGTCGTATTTTTCCGTAAATACCTTGGGATCTGCTTTTCTGAACCTGTATATGCTCTGCTTGACATCTCCCACCATGAATATATCCGGTCTTCCGAAGCGTTCTGCCGAAAGCGCCTTCAGTATGGCATCCTGCACTCCGTTGGAGTCCTGATATTCGTCTATCATTATCTCCTTGAGCTGTCGGCTCAGTTCATCGGCAATGCCGCTGAAACACATCCTGCCCTCATGCTCCTCGTACAGAAGCTCTACGGCATAATGCTCCATATCTCCGAAGTCGATTATATTTGCCTCTCGCTTGGCAGCCTTGTAACGCTTAAGGAACTCTGCCGTAAGCTCGGTCACGGTCTTGTTTACTGCGGCGCTCTCGGATATTACCGTCTTAAGAAGCTCAGGCGTGAGCACAGTTACCTTTTCGTTAAGCTGATTTATAAATTTCTTGAGGCTGTCCAATATGTTTTTTACGGCAGCCTTTTTTACGGGATCGACATTATCCTTTGCTGTAATTGTTGATATCTTCGGAAATGCCGCTTCGCTTAATTCCTTATACAGAGTCTCATAAGTATCTGCACCGGATATTTTATTTATAAGCTGCTCTCTAAGCTCGATATCCTTGATATATTTTGCAGGGCCGTCTGCTTCCCCGCATATATCTTTTGCTGCCCCGAAGAGCTCAAGGTAATCCTCCATTGCCTCATTTACATAGCTGATAAAGTACTTAAACCAGGCGGAGGTCTCATAATCTCCGTCCGTCTCTCTTACAGCCTCTTTCTTAAGTTCCTCAAGGAAGCTCTCCGGTGAGGTCTTGTTGTCTGCCGCATAGAAAAGCTTCATTATCAACTCCTCTATGCTGCTGTCATCCTCTTTTTTCACAAAGCTGTCGGCAAGCACCATGAATGCTTCGTCGGCTTCCTCATATTTTTCCTCAAGCAGCTCTGCGATAATGTCCTTTCGCATTATCTTGAGCTCGCCCTCATCAGCCACTCTGAAATTGGGATCTATGTCAAGATACTGATAGTATTGCTTTATAAGAGTCTGACATATGGAGTCTATCGTAGAAATCCTTGCACGGGCGATAGCCGCAAGCTGAGTCCTGATATGTGTATTACCGGGATCTTCCGCAAGCCTGTCTCTCATGGCACGTTCCACTCGTTCACGCATCTCCTGTGCCGCAGCCTTGGTAAAGGTCATGACGATAAGCTCATCAAAGCTTACTCCTTCATCACAAATAAGTCTTGTTATGCGCTCGACAAGTACCGCCGTCTTGCCGCTTCCCGCAGCAGCCGACACCAGTATATCCGCATTCCTTGTCTCTATGACCTTTTTCTGTTCCTCATTCCAAGCTATCTTCATCTATAGTCTGTCCGCCTATAAGCTTTTTTATCGTATCCTTGTTTACCTTACGCGGTCTTCTGTAATCAAAGCCCGCAAGCTGAGTGTCAAAACCGCAGAGGCTTCCGAAGGCGCAATATTCACAGCTGATCCTTCCGCCCTCCTTTGTCGGTCTGATATTGATGTCTCCGTTTAATATCTTATCGGCATCTCTTACTATACGCTCATGTGCGTAATTCATAAGACCGTCGAATTCATTTCTTGTGAGGAGCTCTGTCTTACTGTCTACCACCTGAGACGCCTTAAGACCGGCTTTTTCTATCTGCCCGCAGTCAGCTTCGGACACAAGTGCATTATCTATATGTCTTGCGGCATCCGCAAGATCTGTCATTGCTCCCTTCATTTTCTGACTCTCAAGGCGTTTTTCCTCCGCATGCTCGGCGGTCACTCCGCTCTTTCGGTCATACTTAAGTATGGGTTCATCTATATGGTAGTAGAACATTCCCGCAGGAATTACCTTTGATCTGTCACCGACTCTCTCTCCCAGCAGCCTTACCGCACTCTCCATATAGGTGATGAGTTGCAATTGCAGACCGTTTACCAGCTTTTCTATTGAGAAATCTTTATCCCCGGATTTATAATCTATGATCTTGACAAAGGTATTGCCGTTCTCTTCACAGCTGTCTATCCTATCTATCTTGCCGCGAAGAGAGATATTATCCTCATCAAAGCGGAATGTGACCTCGGTATCATTTGCCTTAAAATCACCGTCACCAAGCTGCTTCTTCAGTACATTTACAGTATGCTTTGTGGTCTTTCGTATCTTGTCTGCGATATATTGATTCCTTGCGCTGCTCTCCAGTATATTGTCGTTGAATTCGCTAAGACTCTCCTCTGTCGCCGCGGCAATGATACTTCCAAGCTCCTCGTCATTTATATCCGTAAGCTGCTTATTCCTTGCCTTGACCTCCCTGAATACCTTATCCAGCGCCGAATGGAACATATTGCCGACATCCATTGACCTTATCTTAAACTGCTCTCTTTCCTTAAGACCGAGTCCGTAATTGGCAAAGTGCGCAAACGAACAGTCCTCGTACTTCTCTATCCTCGATACCGAGCCTCTGAGCAGCTCTCCGTAGAGCTTAGAAGCTGCTGCCTTCGATAAGCTGTCTTTTTTATGTTCTGTAAATGCGGCAGCGATTAGTCTGTCAAGCTCATCTCCCTTTCCCGCTGACTTAAGTGCCTTGTACACGTCAAAGAATTCCTCATCCTCTGCATTTATATGTCCTGCCTTTTGTGCCGTATACATGAGCGCATCATAAACAGAGCTTAGAGCCTCAAGCTCCGAGCCGGCATCATTTACAGTATCCTCTATATTATCAAAGCTTCCGTACTCTCCGTTAATAAGCTCGTTAAGCACGGAGGAAGGACGCTTTGCCTTGCCGTCTCTGCCTGCTGCCGCATATGAGATATTTAACAGCTCTGTTGGCTTATTGAACAGCAGCATCAGATAAAATCTCTGTATGGTGCTGTCCCTCTTATCGTCGGGCGCAAGCTCTATATCGGCATTCATAAGCTCGATACGCTCATGATCAGTAAGTATTCCTCCGCCCGTCACTGCGGATGGTATAAGTCCGTCATTGGCGCCGAGCACAAACAGACAGCGTATATCATCAAGTCGGCTGCGCTTAAGATCTCCGATCAGCACCGTATCCATCTTCTCGGGTATACTGCCGCCCTTCATATCGGAAAAGCCTGCATCAAGCAGCTTTCTGAACTCATCTATGCTGCATTTTTCCTCGCCGAGTATGACTTTCATGCGCTCTAAGAGTTCGTCCGTAAGCTCATTAAAATGTCTTGCCTCATCTGCTTCTCTTACAAAGCCTGCTTCCTCAAGCTTAAGTGCATAGAGCTCAGTCCTCTCATTGAGTCCGATATCGCTCATAAAGGCTCTTACCGCCTCCGACATTGCACTTATATCCGAAGCCTCCTTAAGTGCCGTCTCAAGCCCGGTAACTCCGCTAAGCTTAAGCTCTGCCGAAAGCAGCTCAAAGGTCTTTCGACCTCTCCTGCCTGTCCTTCTCAAGTAATTATCCGCAAGGTCGGAGATGTCCTTAAGCTCCGCATCCGAAGCCACAAGAGGATTTTTGAACAAGGCCGTCATATCCTCAAGCCTGTAGCCTCCGCATATAAGCTTCAGCACCTGCTTTATCATTAACACGGCGGGACTCTCTAAGGCCTCCGTCCTGTCATCCATGAAATACGGTATCTCTTCTCTTGTAAATTCTCTGCGTATAAGCTCTCCGTAACCGGAGGTGTCTGATACCGCAACAGCGATCTCCGAATATCTGTATTTACCGGAAATGGCAAGCTTTCTGATATTCCTTGCGGCATATCTGACCTCCTCCACCGGGTCGGCTGTCCTGACTATGCCAAGCCTTGCCCTCTTACGATTATGCTTTATCTCTGTCTCACCGGATCTCGGAACATTGTTAAGCTCGGCAGCAGAGCATACTCTCGCAACCGTATCACGGCTTAGCATGTATATATCCGAAGTATCTCCCTGATTTAATTTTGACCCGACTCTGCTGTAGGGGGCAGCCGACATAGGGATGGTGACAGCAAAACGACATCTTTGCGCATCCGGTATGATATGCTCAAGCAGTCTTGTCTGTATAGGCGTGAATCCGGTATATCCGTCAAATACTATGACCGCATCCTTAAGCAGCTTTGAACGTCCCATGAGCTTAAGCAGCATATAGGAAAGCTCCTCGGGAATTGCTGCCCTGTCCCTGATCATTGCCTGAAAGCTCTCATATATAAGCGCCATATCCGAAAGCTTACCCTTTAACAGCGGAAGGCTTACCTCATCCTCAGCCTCACGCAGTCTGTCGGCATTTACCTCATACTGATAAAACTCGCTTATCACCGACTTAATCTGCCTGATAAAACCATCCGAAGCTATCTTGCTGCGATACACCTTGAGCTTATCGGCATTATCGGAGGCTGCCTTGCGTATGAGTATTGACTTACTCACCTCATCTATGACCACAGGCTTAGCCTCACCAAGCTCCTGCATTACTCTGTAGGCAAGGAGCTGAAATGAAAGCACATCAAGATTAAGCATGCCGTGACATTCACTGTACTTTATTATCTCTCTCTGCGCCTTGAGTGTGTTCTGCTCCGGTACAAAGAGAAAATACTGCTGTGACGGATGCTCTGCCGCTTCCTTAGTTATCCATTTGTATATATATGTTGATTTGCCCGAACCTGCTTCACCGAAGATAAAGTCGATCATCATGCTTCCCTTTAGTAAAAAAGGGGATGCATATGCATCCCCTATCGATTTTAACTAAATTATACCTTAGTTATCTTATTCATTTCAAGCGCTCTACTGATTGGCAAGCTTATCAAAATCATCATCCGAGCACATATAGAGATAATAAGTCTTCTTCTTGATATCCCTGCTGTTGTTCTGTAAGGTCATCTCAAAGCCTGTAAGCGAATCGCTGTATAGCTTGTCTCTGCTCTCTAACGAAGCCGCCGCATTGTCTGAAATAATACGGAAGTCATCCTCCAGATTCAGATCACCCTTGTCGTATTGCTTAACAACTTCTTTGTAAGAGCCTGAGTGATCATTGTTCTCATAGACCAATGAAACCGTGACAGAAAGATCTTTGACCTCGCTCCCCTCGGGGCCGTTGCTCTTGCTCTCTATCCTGAAAGAGGTATCAGGTGTTACGGCTATGCCGTCCTTGTATACCACCGTATTACCGGGATGTCCCGCATAACAGACTCTGTCAAGTGATTCCACATCAAACTCCAAGCTGTACGGAAATGCAGATACACTGCCGACAGCCGCAAAAGAAGAAACTGCAGCTGTTGCCGAAACAATTGCAGATAATATTAAAATTTTGATTCCTTTAATAAACATGGTGTAAATATAGCATATTAAGCTTAAGAACAAAGTTGTAAAATTCTTACAGATTATTAACGAAATCTACTGTTTGGTTTGTAAGCCTTTGCAGCGAAGTGCCTTAGCTTAATTACACTTTGGTGCATTATCATGCCACCGTTTTAAAATCACAGCTTTAATTCCTTAGCTATAACAGACATAATGCCTTATAAACAGCGGATCCGCGAGCCTTGTAAAGAAAGCCCGCGGATCATATCATTTACATCCTACTGTAAAAAGCTGTTTAATTATTACATTACCTCTCCGCTTGCTGCGAAGTTGTATGTCTTACCGTCGATGGTCTGTGTTCCTGTTACCATTGCACCGAAAGGTCCGCCGTGGTTAGGATTGAGGTAATAGGTCTTGAAGTTTACGATTGCCCAGCCTGTCTCCATAAGGCCTGTTGTAGGATTGCAGTAGTACCATGTACCGCCGTCATTTACCCAGCCCTTTGCAGCCTGACCGTTATTGTAGTAATACCACTTCTCGCCTGAACCTACCCAGCCGTTAAGTGTCTGTCCCGGTCCGATCTTGTTGCTGCTGTTGTTCTTGCTTGAAGATCCTGAACCGCCTGTTGCTGTTATGCCCTCAAAGAGATCTCCCCAGCTGTCATAGGACTCGATATCTGCATCCGAATACTCATCAACAATACCTGTATCTCCTGCCCACTCACTCGGTGCTGTATATGGGTTGCTTCCTGCATTACCCTTGACTCTTACAGCAAAGCCGTCTACTGTGGCTCTCTGCTTCTGATCATCTTCCATCTGCTTATCGGTCGGTACCGCTCTTGCAGATGAAGGTACTGTGAAGCTTGAACCGCTTGTTGTACCGTGAACATACTTTGTATCACCGCTTGTATTGGTATACTTTAAGATGTACTCAGATGTCGGAGCTCCGTTCTTCTTCCATGTATACTTCTTAGGCTCAGTACTCTTATCACTTGATGAAGCAGCTGTAGCCTCAACACTTTCCGGTGTCTCCCACATATGATAAGGATATGCCTTAACTCTTACTACAAGCGTTGTATCAGAATCAACAGTCTTCTTGGTGATCTCTGTGATGCCCTTACCTGTTACCGTGATTGAATTGGCTGATGAAGGGAAGGTATATCCGCTGTTTGCCTCAAAGGTAAGCTCATATACCTTTGCTGTCTTAAATGTTGTCGAATCCGATGTTGCCGAATAAGAATTAAGCTCATACTCCGCATTTGTATCATTAACTATGAATACCGGATCTGTATTGCCTGCGGAAAGTGCCGCATCTGTATCGCATCCTGCTGCGAAGCTTACACTTGTTATCTCCTCGGCAAAGGCACTCATTGAAAATGCTGCTGCCAGACACGCCGATACTCCCAATACCTTTAAGAATCTCTTTGTCATATTGTATCCTTTCTATACCTCGTCTTGATATCCGTACCCGCTTCGTCCTGCGCTGTCCAAAGCGATACGAATAGCAGATACTCTCTTGATGATGTGCAGATTATATCATAATCACCGCCCGGAAATCTTTAACGTGTGATTGCTATTTGTTTACGAATAACGAATGAAACTATTACATTGATAAACTTGAATTTCACAATTATCTTTATCCCCATTTTTCTTCCAGCAGAAAATCTCTGATATTTTTATGTTTGATGCCATCACGGCTCATATCAAATTCATCAAGCGAAACCACATATTTCGGAAAATTATCACGAATACTCTCATATACGCCGAATTCGCGTTCTATGGTTTCTTCCGATGCAAGCAGATATGTTACCTGTATATATATTTTGTCTCCTTGTTTCTCACAGACAAAATCAATCTCTTTATCTCCGGCTTTCCCGACTGTGACCGTATAACCGCGGCGCAAAGCTTCCATATATACTATATTTTCAAGTATCAGATTGATATCACGCATATTACCGCCATACACGGCTTCTCTTATACCGTGATCCGCAATATAGTATTTTTCATTCGTTGAGATTATCTGCTTGCCTTTCAGATCCTGACGCTTTACCTGATAGAATAAATAAGCATCCGAGCAGTACTTTATATAATTCAGTATGGTTTCCGGCGCAACATTACGGTGTTCATTCTTCAGGAACTTTGACAATGAGGATGCTGAAAATGTTGCACCTACATTTGCCATGATATATGCCATGATCCTTTCAAGCAGATCCACATCGCGTACATTGTTTCGTTTGATTATATCCTTAAGCTGCACCGAATTAAAAACATCGCACAGATACTGCCTTACCGGTTCTTCGGCATATTGCAGTTTGCCAAGATACGGCATTCCTCCATATATAAGGTATTTATGGAAGCACTGCTGAATTGAGTCCTGCGGTATCACCGATTTATACATATCGACAAATTCCGCAAATGAAAAAGGATAGATAACAAATTCCACATAACGCCCTGCAAGATAGGTAGCAAGTTCTCCCGAAAGTAATTTGGCATTCGATCCTGTAATATAAATATCACAATCAATAGAAACCCGCAGCGAGTTGACGCATTTTTCCCAATCCGTCACCTCCTGTATCTCATCAAAAAAAAGATATATTTTTCCCTGAATGGATTTTGCACGAGCTGTGATCTCATCATGAAGAGCCTTGGCATTACACAAAGCTGCATAGTTCATATCTTCAAAATTAAAAGAGATAAAGTTATCTGTGCTTACACCGGATTCAATCAACTCCTGCTTAACCAATTCCAGCATGACCGACTTACCTGAACGGCGTATGCCTGTCACAACCTTAATAAGCTCACTGCCGATAAAAGGTCTTATCCTGCTCATATACATTTCACGTTTGATCATGACACCTTACTCCCTTTTAATGCTTTCTATTTACAACATAGTATCCGGCTCAAAAGAATTCTCCGCTACGTTGTCCTCATGATATCAAGTTATATATTGTATTTCAATACAAAGTCTTAATTTTATAAGCCATAACTTATAAAATTAGTTTTTATTAAATTTTTTTATCATTAAATAACAGCATCATCAGCTACAGTTTAAAAACAGCACAATACAGCACAATTCGGACTAATCTTTTTTTCATAGGACACAATTCTATATAAAATAAAATCACCGTTTTATCACTATAACAAATAAGGTTCATTTAGGATGAAATAAATTCCCCAAGGATCAGTATATAGAAATGAATAAGAACCGGTATAACTGAAATGAATAGAAAAAGAAAAGCTCCCGATAAATCGGAAGCTTACTTAAGTGACCTTGCCGGGAATCGAACCCGGGCCTTCGCCGTGAGAGGGCGACGTCTTAGCCGCTTGACTACAAGGCCATATCGAGGTGACAAGATTCGAACTTGCGGCCTCTGCGTCCCGAACGCAGCGCTCTACCAAACTGAGCCACACCTCGAGTCTGTCTCTCGGACACATGTGGTAGTATATACTATAGGCTTAGATCTGTCAACAAGTGTTTTAAAGTTTTTTTACAAGTTTTTTTCATCATATTTTCAGGCACTCATCAGCATGCGAAAGCGCCTTATTTTAAGCCATTTTCAGCATATTATGCTTTCCTTTTTCATACCGAAAATGATATGACTTTTTCTTTTCTTTTGCAAATTTTTTTCTGCATGATCGATAAATTTTTCTAAAATTTTCTCACGTAACGGCACTATCCTGGAGCTCGAATCGCAAACTCTCTGTGTACTTATTCAGAAACATGAGGATTGTTCATCCTCATGTTTCTGATTCCGTTTATGCGCTAAAAAACATCAAACAAGCTGAGCTGGTTGCTCTCGGGTATACTTCCCAGAAGTCCGAGTGATTTAAGCAGATCGGCATTGGACTTGTTGACCTTGGTCCTTGATATGAATTCCTCCATGCTAAGATATGGTCCGTTTACCGCATCCGCTTCTATTGCTTCCGCAGCTACCGTACCAAGTCCCGCTATTGAATTTAAGGAAGGCATGATCTTGCCCTCGGGAGTTACAATAAACTCCTTGGCCTTTGCCTTAAATATATCAATAGGCTCAAATTCTATGCCTCTTGCCATCATTTCCTCAACGATACGCATATCTCTGTAGAGTGCCTTGTCGTTCGGAGTAAGTGTACGCTGAGTGCTTACATAGGCTCTCAGCTCACGGATATTCTGTGCCAGCTTTTCCTTGCTCACGCACATCTTCTCATAATCGAAGCCGTCTCCCTTGACCGAATAGTAGGCCGCATAGTAGGCAACGGGATAATGCACTTTATAGTAGGCGATACGCCAGGACATAACTACATATGCCGCAGCATGTGCCTTAGGGAACATGTATTTGATGGTATCGCAGGACCAGATGTACCACTCAGGTACTCCGTGCTCTCTCATGAGCTTGCAATACTCCTCATGATTGCCGTCCTTAGGGAACTTACCCTTACGCACAAGCTCCATGATCTTGAATGCCTTGCCCGGTTCAACGCCCTTCTCTATGAGATATATCATGATATCGTCACGGGTACATATGGCAGTCTGAATCGTACAGGTTCCTTCACTTATGAGCTTCTGCGCATTTCCGAGCCAAACATCGGTTCCGTGTGCAAGACCTGCTATGCGGACAAGGTCGGATACATACTGAGGCTTAGCCTCAAGCAGCATCTGCATGGCGAAATCGGTACCGAACTCCGGTACTCCCATGGTTCCGAGCGGTGTACCGCCTATATCCTCCGGCTTAATGCCGAGCGAATCGGTGTTCATAAAGAGCGACATTATCTCCGGTGTTCCTATCGGTATATCCATAGGATCGAGTCCGGTGAGATCCTGAAGCTGTCTTACCATCTGCGGATCATCCTTACCGAGTATATCCAGCTTAAGTAGGTTATGATCGATACTGTGATAATCAAAATGCGTTGTTATCGGGTTGGTCATAACATTTGCCGGATGCTGTATAGGCGTAAAGGTATTGATCTCCTCTCCGTGCGGAAGTACGACTATTCCTCCCGGATGCTGTCCGGTCGAGCGGCGCACCTCCGTACAGCCTAAGGCAAGTCTCTGTATCTCTGCCTTACGCATCTTCTTCGGCTGTCCGTCCGGCTCCGGATGCTTTTCGTTATATCTTAAAATGTAGCCGTAGGCTGTCTTTTCCTGGACCGTTCCCACCGTACCCGCCTTATAGGTCTGTCCCTTTCCGAACAGCACCTCAGTATAGGCATGCGCATTGGGCTGATATACTCCGGCAAAATTAAGGTCTATATCAGGCTCCTTATCTCCCTTAAAGCCTAAGAAGGTCTCGAAAGGAATGTCAAAGCCGTCTTTTATAAGCTTCGTTCCGCATTTCGGACAATCCATGTCCGGCATATCACAGCCAGATTTATCTTTGTATTCCCTAACCGTATCCGAATCAAAGTCTACATAATGACAATTTGGGCAGCGGTAGTGCGGCGGCAGAGGATTGACCTCTGATATTCCTCCGAAGGTAGCAGCAAGAGAGGAACCTACCGATCCTCTCGAGCCTACGAGATATCCGTGCTCCACCGAATCCTGCACAAGTCGCTTTGCGATTATGTACATGACGGAATATCCATTGCTGATGATAGAGTTAAGCTCTCTGTCGAGTCTGTTCTTGACTATCTCCGGAACATTTTCTCCATACATCTCTTTGGCGGTCTCATAGCACTTTTGCTCAAGCTCCTTATCGGAGTTCTCAATGACAGGCGGACACTTATCCGGTCTTACCGGAGCGATACGCTCACACATATCGGCGATCATATTCGGAGTGTCTATGACTACTCTCTCCGCAGTCTCTCTGCCTAAAAATGCGAATTCCTCGAGCATCTCGTCTGTAGTACGGAAATACAGCTCCTCGTCGTATTTTTCCTCATTTATCCTTCTGCCCTTGGTATCAAACTCAAAGAATTTGATGAGCTTACGGTATATGGACTCTCCCTTTTCAGTAAAATGCACATCTCCCGAGGCAACCACAGGCTTACCCAGTCTGTCTCCGAGTTCTATTATCTGTCTTGTTACCTCCTGTATATCCGCCATACTCTTAACAGGCGAACTGTCTTCATTTATAAGATAAGCGATATTTGAAGGAGGCATGATCTCAAAATAATCATAGAAGCCTGCAAGCTCGTTAATCTCCTTATCTCCGACGCCTCTCATCATTGCGTCATAGAGCTCGCCGTCCTCATTACCCGAGCCTATAAGCAGTCCGTCTCTTAAGCTGTTGACCTTGGACTTGGGCATACGTGCCTCTGTATAGAAATAATCTATATGGGCAGCCGAAATAAGACGGTACATATTGGTTCGGCCGAAATCATTTTTGGCAAGTATCGTAAATGAATTCGGATGGAGCTTCTTGATAGTCTCTCCGTCCATCTCGTCCTGCTCATAGAGCTCGTCAAGATCGTTGATGCCTCTTGCCTTAAGCATCTTGCAAAATCCCAGGAATATGCCAGCAGTCGCCTCGGCATCATCTACGGCTCTGTGGTGGTTGAGCAGGCTTACTCCAAGCTCCTTTGCCACATTATCAAGCTTGTTTCTGAAGAGCTTCTTTAAGAGCATGTGTGAAAGACCTACAGTATCCACAACTGTAGGGTCGAAATCATATCCCAAAAGTCCCGCATAATGCTTGACAAAGCCCACATCGAACATGGCATTATGTCCTACCACAGGGATATCTCCGTCTCCTATGAATTTAAGAAACTCCGGTATCCACTTGGTATAATTGCCCTGGCCCTTGACCTGGGCATCAGTGATGCTCGTAAGCTCGGTTATCCTCTCCGGAATATGTCTCTCCGGGTCTATAAACTGTGAAAAGCGGTCTATGATATTGCCGTTTTTCACCTTGACTGCGCCTATCTCGATGATATTGTCCTTCTTCATCGAAAATCCGGTGGTCTCTATATCGAATACGACAAATTCACCGTCAAGACTCTGACCGTGTGAATTTCTTACCGCATTTTTATCATCATCTATAAGCTTACCCGTCACTCCGTAGATAAGCTTGAGCTTTGATCCCTTAGGCAGGGAATGTGCCGCAGTCGGAAGCACCTGTACCGAATTGGTATCTGTTATCGCAAGTGCCTTCCAGCCCCATTTATCGGCAAGCTTGATATAGTCCTTGATATCTCCTATACCGTCCATATCGCTCATCTTGGTATGGAGATTGAGCTCTACTCTCTTCTTGCCCTCATATGTATCCATACGTTTTCCCTCCGGGCTCTCCACCTTCTTGATATTCCTTATACGGTCTATCGAGAGCTCCGGCGTCCACTGGTTCGGGGATGCAACATTTCCGCTCAAAATGATGTACTTTCCGTCCTTAAGCTTGTCCTCTACATCATTTTTGGTGTTTTCATCACAATTAAGCTTACAGGATATGGAATCGCTTCCGTCCGTAAGATTGAATTTGATTATGTATTTTTCGTTTCTGGTCTTAATGGTCTCGGGTGCGAATATCTTGCCCTTGATGACCACATCTCCCATGCCTTCCTCAAGACTTGAGATGCTTAAGGGCTCACCGCTGAAATCATATCCGTATATAACATCCGGGTTCTGTGATTTCTTATCCTGCTTTGGTGTCCATCTGGTATCTGCGGTCTTGTAGCCCGTCTGTCCCGGACGTTTGAAGCCTCTTCCGTTTGCATTCCCGGAAAAGCCGCCCTGATTGCCGGATCCGGAGCCTGAGCCTGACGAGGAATTGCTGTACTGCCTTCCTCCCGTGGATGCCGCCGTACTCGTGCCTCCTGCAGTAGGGTTACCGCTTCTCGCCGCTCCGGTCACGACTATACCGACTCTTATCGACTTGCCCTCAAACACCTTGTCCCTTATCGCTTCCTCTGCCGAACAGATAGTGCTTCGCGGTATCTCCTCATTATTGCGTATATATATGTCAAGAGAGCTTCTGTCTCTCGGAACGCTTATCTTAAGTACCTCTGCGTTCTTCAACAGCTCCTTGTCCGACATATCCATATCCAGTTTTGGAAATACCTCTGAAAATCTGCTCATCCGTCTGCTCCGCTATAGGGATCTGTTATAAATATTTGTCCAATTCCGCCTTAAATGCATTTAAAAGCTCTGCCTCGGCTGCCTTTTTAATGACCTCACCCTTTTTGATGATAAGTCCTTCGCCTTTGCCTCCGCAGATACCAAGCTCCGCCTCTCTTGCTTCGCCCGGTCCGTTTACCACACAGCCCATGCATGCCACCTTCATATCAAGTCTGTTATATGGAGGCTGTGATACGAGTGCATTGACCTTTTCCGCAAGACCTACCAGGTCTATGCTTGTCCTTCCGCAGGTAGGACAGCTCACCACCTCTATACCGCCGTGTCTTAAGCCAAGTGTCTTAAGTATCTGTATGGCTGATCTTACCTCCTCGACCGGATCTCCGGTAAGACTTACTCTTATGGTATCTCCTATACCCTCATGCAATATGATGCCGAGTCCTATTGAGGATTTGATATTGCCTGCCCATACGGTTCCCGCCTCGGTTATGCCTACATGAAGCGGATGCCCGGTCTTATCTTTGATAAGTTCATGCGCCCTGACACACATAAGCACATCCGAGGACTTGATACTGATCACGATATTACCGTAATCCATCTCCTCTATCATGCGAGCCTTATCAAGTGCCGACTCAACAAGTCCCTCCGCCGTAACTCCGCCGTATTTGGCTACAAGCTCCTTCTCTAAAGAGCCTGAATTGACACCTACTCTTATAGGGATATTTCTTGCCGAAGCTGCCTTTACGACAGCCTCAAGCTTTTCTCTGCCTCCGATATTGCCGGGATTTATCCTTATCTTGTCTACTCCGTTTTCTATGGAAAGAAGTGCAAGCTTATAATCAAAATGAATATCCGCAACAAGCGGTATATGTATTCTTGATTTTATAGCCGGTATAGCTGCTGCCGCTTCCTTATCCGGTACGGCAACTCTTATTATCTCACAGCCTGCTTCTTCAAGACGAAGTATCTGCTCAACCGTAGCCTCAACATCGGAGGTCTTGGTGTTGCACATTGACTGAATGGCAATACGATTGTTTCCGCCTATCCTTACTCCGCCGATATTTACTTCATGTGTAAGCATCCTCATGACCGTACCTCTTTTACTAAAAAAAACATATCCCTCTGATTTTTTTGCTGCAGCACAGCACAGAGCAAGCCGGTCTCTGAAAAGCTGTGCAATAAGCCTTTTTCCTAATGCGGCAATATAAGCATACTGATGTCATTCATCATTATCAGCAGCATAAAACCTAAGAGCAGCAGCATGCCGCCTGTATGTATCTTGGCTTCAAGCTCCTTGGGAACCGCTCTCCTTGTGATAAGCTCGATAATGATAAATACAAGCCTTCCTCCGTCAAGTGCAGGAATAGGCAGAAGGTTCATAAAGCCGAGTGAACCCGATATAAGTATCATCAGATCGAGCAGAGTAAGTACCGATGACTTAAGACCGTAGTCCGCAGCCTCGCTTACAGTCTCATCCATGACCGCAACCATACGCACCGGCCCCATAACATCTTTTCCGGTAACTTTGCCTCTTACGATCAATCTGAGCGATTCGAAGGAAGAACGTATGCAGTAATTTACATTATACTGACTGCATTTTAAGGTATCGATGATACCCTTGGTCTTGTCGTAGGCAATATTATAGGCATATCCGAAGCGGTATACTTCCTTCTCATTATCATAATAAGGTACAAGCTCCGCTTTACTTTTGTTCATACCGTCGTCGGCATCACGGTAATATACCGTAAATGTTTCCGCTGCCTGTATCTCATCATTATGAACATAATTAAATATGCTTATATCCCTTGCAGACTGTATGCTCATCTTTGTCTTGCCGACCTTAAGAGCATATATCTCATCTCCGGGCTCTATCCCGGCCTCTGCTACCGGGCTTCCGGCCTGAACCTCTATCACTGTCGGTCTGTCAAAGCCGTAGCATCCGCAGATGATCACAGAAAGCAAAAAAGCAAGCACGAAGTTAAATACCGGGCCTGCCGCTATGACTATGAATCGCCTCCATGCCGGCTTGCTTATAAACTGCGAGTCCTTGGAATATCGTCTTCCGTCAACAATAAAACTGTCCTCGTCCTCACTGCGTTCGAAGCTGTCTAGACTGCCGTTATTAAACTGCGCTGCCTTAAGGCTGCTTACTTCTTCCTTTTTGCAGGGCTCAGACTCACTTAAGGCTTCATTTCCCGCATCATCACTGCTGTCGCACTCTCTGTCAGCTTTCCCGCAGTCATCTTCGTCTTCCATATACTCTGACTCGTCAAGTTCCTCTCCGAGCATCATACACGAGCCTCCGAAGGGCATTATGCGCAGAGAATAACGAACATTTCCTATGACCTTAGAGCATATCCTCGGTCCCATGCCTATCGAAAACTCGATAACTCCTATGCCCATTGCTCTTGCGGCAAGAAAATGTCCGAATTCGTGTATCGTTATGATTATGCCTAAGGCAATTATCGATACTAAAAGACTTATCATTTATCCAAATCGTAAAGCTTCCTTATAAAGCCTCTTGCCTCCTGCTCGACCTCAAATATATCCTCTAAAGAAGGATCTGCGATAAAGCTGTGTGCAGCCATTGCCTGCTCTATTCCGTCCGCTATATCAAGATAGCCTATCCTGCCTGCAAGGAAGGCTGCAACGCACTCTTCATTTGCGGCATTATATACTGTAGTAAGACTGCCCTCTCTGCGGCATGCCTCAATTCCGAGCTTAAGTCCCTTAAAGGTCTCAAGATCCGGCTCCTCAAAATGTATGTCGCAAAGCTCCTTGAAGCCCAGCTTCTTTTCTCCTGTATAAGCCAGACGATGCCCCTTATGAAGAGCGTAGGCTATGGGCACCTTCATATCCGGCGATCCTAGCTGTGCCTTGATCGCACCGTCCTCAAACTGAACCATACTGTGAACAACAGATCCCGGCTGTACCGCAACTATGATATCGTCTGCCTTAACATTAAAGAGGTAATGTGCCTCTATGACCTCAAGTCCTTTATTGACGAGTGTAGAGGAATCTATGGTTATCTTTGCTCCCATGTTCCAGCTTGGGTGCTTTAATGCATCCTCAGGTCTGATATTGCGAAGTTCCTCTCTATGCCAGCCTCTGAACGGACCGCCGGATGCGGTAAGCCATATCTTGTCTATGGCGTTTGCCGACTCACCCTGTAGGCACTGGTAGATAGCGCTGTGCTCGGAATCTACAGGCATAAAGCTTATGCCGTATTGTTTTGCAAGCGGCATGATTATATGTCCGGCGCAGACTATAGGCTCTTTGTTTGCCTGGGCGATATTTTTGCCTGCCTTGATTGCCTCAATGGTAGGTCTTATGCCTATCATTCCGACAACGCTTACAAGTACGGTATCGGTATGATCCCATACGGCGCACTCTATGAGTCCCTCCATACCGGAGACAACTTTCACCTTGCTGCCCTCGCTCTTAAGCTTAGCCTTAAGCTCAAGAGCCTTATTCTCATCATAAATACAGCAGATCTCAGGTTCAAACTCATGGATCTGCTTGTAAATTAGTTCTGTATTTCCGAAGGCTGCAAGGCCTGTGATATTGATATCTTCATAGCACTCGGCAAGCTCCAGAGTCTGTCTTCCTATAGAACCTGTGCTGCCCAAAACCGATAAATTCATTTATAAAAACTCCTGAACCAATATAATCGCATAATATATTGCCGGTGCCGCAAACAGCATGGAATCGAAACGATCCAGTATGCCGCCGTGTCCCGGTATCAGATTGCCGAAATCCTTGATGTCATGATTTCTCTTGATCGCGGATGCCGCAAGATCACCTATCATGGATATAACAGCACCTGCCGCACAGGCAAGACTGCATACAAGCTGTGGTGATGACGAAGTGAAACGCGACTGTAACAAAAGTCCGTACAAAAAGCCTAAAAAGGCAGCTCCCAGGACTCCGCCTATCGCACCTTCAACTGTCTTCTTAGGGCTGAGCAGCGGTGCCATCTTGTGCCTGCCGAACAGTCTTCCCGCACAATAAGCAAGTGTATCGCTGCCCCATGCACTGAACAGGATCAGCCATACGAAATAAACTCCGTCATTCATAGCTCTGGTATGATATACAAAACTCATGAGCACCGACACATAGCATACTCCGAAAAACGCCCCTGTCACCTGTTCCGTCTTATACTCCGGAAAGGTAACAACATAAGCGGTCATAAAGCATAAAAGGGAGAATACTATCATTGCCATCATGTACGAAACTCCGTCGTACAATATCAGTCCGTAATAGATAATGGTGAGTGCATAGCCTATGGCTGCCAGCCCCTTATGCTCTATACCTATTGCCCTGTACAGCTCTCTCTGTCCTATCAGGGAAATAATGCAAAATGCAAGAAGAAGCGGCAGACCGCCGTAATAAAACAAAGCGATAGCTGCCGCCAGCAGAACTATTCCACTGCCGAGTCTCTTCAGAAACAAATCATACTCCTCCGAATCTACGGTTTCTCTTATTGTATTCCTCGATACATTTTACAAGCTCGTCCTTATTGAAGTCCGGCCAAAGTGTATCTGTTATAACTATCTCCGAATATGCACACTGCCATATGAGGAAATTACTGAGTCTTAATTCTCCCGAGGTCCTGATCAGAAGATCCGGATCCGGTACCTCTGCCGTATCAAGGTACTTTGCAAAGTCTGCCTCGCTGAGTTCGGATATATCAGTTCCAAGCTCCTTTGCTCTCAAGACCTCATCACGGTATTTCATTGCCGCACGTCTTATCTCGTCACGTCCGCCGTAATTGGCAGCCACCACAAAATTAAGTCCGGTATTGTCACGGGTCTCTTCCTCAAGCTTATTGATGGAGTCGATAATATCCTTTGGAAAACGGCTGCGATCGCCTATCATCCTTATACGGACATTATTCTCCCTGGCATTCTTAAGTAATCTCATAGCATAATATCTGAAGAGATTCATAAGACCTGTCACTTCTTCCTCAGAACGCTTCCAGTTTTCTGTAGAGAAAGCGTATACGGTAAGATACTTGATGCCCAGCTTTCCCGCCTCCGGAACCAAAGCCTCGATTGCCTTACAGCCTTCCTTATGACCCATTGTTCGCGGAAGTCCGCGTTTTTTTGCCCAGCGCCCGTTGCCATCCATAATAATAGCAACAGACTCCGGTATATGAAGATCATTCATTATATTATACCTATATTATACAGTCATGATGTCCTTGGTCTTGGCATCTACCATATTGTCTACAGTCTTGATGAACTCGTCTGTAAACTTCTGAACATCCTTATCTGCCTGCTTAACATCATCCTCTGTGAAGTCTCCGCTCTTCTCAAGCTTCTTGGTCTTGTCGTTGGCATCACGTCTGATGTTACGGATAGCTACCTTAGCCTCCTCACCGTACTTCTTGATCTGCTTTGCAAGATCCTGACGTCTCTCTTGGTTAAGCTCCGGGAAAACAAGTCTGATACTTATTCCGTCGTTAGTAGGATTGATGCCGATATCAGAGAGGTTGATTGCCTTCTCTATCTCCTTGATAAGGCCCTTCTCCCATGGCTGGATAAGTATGATACGAGCCTCAGGAACGGAAATGTTGCCGACCTGCTGTATCGGTGTAGGTGTTCCGTAATAATCCACCTTGATCTTATCAAGTACATGTGGGTTCGCTCTGCCTGCTCTTATGCTCTGAAAATTCTCAGCAAGGCCGTCAACAGTCTTCTGCATTTTTTCTTTGTAGATTTTGAGTTCTTCAGTCATGAGTTTATCTCCTTTGATCTATTATATGATCAGCCGATCACTTTTTCCTTAATAAAGCTTTGCAACATGCAGACTCAGGGATCGGCCGAATTTCTTAAATGTAAATGTTAATCTGCGGTAACTATTGTTCCGTCGATCTTGCCGCTTAAGGCATCGGCGATATTACCCGCCTCGTTAAGTGAAAATACTCCGAGCGGCATATGATTCTCCTTGCAGAGTACAGATGCCGTAAGATCTATTACCTGGAGCTGCTTCTCTACGACTTCACTGATGGAAAGCTTATCGAAACGCTTTGCATCAGGATTGGTCTTGGGATCCGAATCATATACTCCGTCTATAGCCTTGGCAAGAAGTATGATATCGGCTTCGATCTCTATGGCACGAAGTGCAGTACCGCTGTCTGTGCTGAAATACGGATGTCCGGTACCTGCCGCAAAGAATACGACCTTTTTCTCCGACAGTGCCTGCATTGCCGCATCCTTATCGAATATAGGCATAAGTCCCGGTATCTCGAATGCACCGAATATAGCTGTCTGCATTCCGTTTGTTCTGAATACCTCCGATACATAGAGCGCATTCATAACTGTGGCAAGCATACCGATCTGATCGGATTTGACTCTGTCGATCTCATTGCCTGTACGGCCTCTCCAGAAATTACCGCCGCCTATAACTACAGCTATCTCCGTTCCCTCGTCTACCGCCTGCTTAACTTCCTTTGCAACAGCTTCAACCGTTGCAAGATCAAAGCCCGTATGTTTGTCGCCTGCCAAAGCCTCTCCCGAGAGCTTGAGCATAACACGTTTATATTTGCCCATATAGATACGCCCCTTTTAAGAATGTCACCGTCCGAGATCATGTCTTGCCGCATACACATTTTACGCTTAAGAGACATAAAACACGCCGCTTTTATACACATATCGGACAAGCTGAATTATTTAAGAGTATATCACATACAGCTCTGCTTATAAATAACTTTCGAGCGTGTTGCGGAGTCTCGAACTTTTATCTGTGTAATCACGCCTTATATCTATCTGTACGCTCTTGACATCCTCATAAAGCTCCCTTGCCGACATTCTTACGGCACCTTCTCCGAATACTATAGTCTGCTCAAGACCGTCCGAGGTAGCGACTGTAACTCTCTCTTTTTTACCTATCTCATGCACCGTCTTTTCGATATAGGCATCCGCAGTCTGAGCTTCCTTGGTATATACAACATAAATGTTGTGATATTTTTCTATGGAACCGTGATTACCCTTCACCTTGTAAGCATCAAATACAAGTATCAGAGTCATGCCCTTAAAGCCCTGATAATTGGCAAGTATATCGATAAGCGCAGCTCTTGCCGCATCGATATTGAGAGCGGCAAGCTCGTTAAGCTCCTCCCAGGCAAAAATGATATTGTAGCCATCCACAAGCAGATATTGTTTCTTTGCCGCCTTTATCTCAACATGCCCGTCTTCGCCCGGTGCATTAGACTTAATACTCTTTTTTACCGCATCGCCTGCTCTGTGAGTTCTCTCATATGACTTGTCGGCATTTCTGCCGCGATTTCCGCCGAGACTCCTGTAGAATATCTCTTCAAGCTCCTTATCTTCCTTTAATCCGGCTCCGAGATAATCTTGTTTTTTAGATGAGCTTTGCGATACGGCAGGCTTTCCGTTCTTACTAATGTCAGATATTTTTATATCATAGTCTGAATTATCATCATAATATGATGCATATTTGCTCAGATCATAATGTTTTATAAGTTTTATCCCATTTTCCACGACGGGAGCCTGTTCTGTCTTATCCGCGTCAAGCGCACGTCTTAAGCTCAGCTCCTCTCCCTTAAGGTCAAGATGAAAATACGAGTCAGCTTCATACCAAGGCACATAATATCCCGCTCCGTGAGTACAGAAAACAGAACCGCCCTGATTATCAAGATCAAGCTCCGGCTCATAGCCCTTATCCGCAACTATACTTTCTGTATCAATACATTTTCCGTAGCCCCCGAAACTCAAAGATAAGCGTCCGAAACCTCCTGTATATGCCGCAGTCTCCGCCGCATAGTCCGATATCTTTGATACCGCCGCCCTTCCGGTAAATCTTGCCTGTCCGTTCATAAGCTCCGGCCCCTCAAAGCTCTCGGCAATATTGGCAAGATCATTCATAGCCCTTCCGACATTAGCATCCGGTACTGTAAGTTCAAATTCATAATACGGCTCAAGCAGCACTGCCGTGCCTGCTGCTTTTGATTTCATAAGTCCGTATCTTACCGCGCGCCATGAAGCCTCTCTGAAATCTCCGCCCTCGGTATGCTTTTCGTGTGCCTTGGCATTGATCAGACTTATCCTCACATCCGTAAGCTCAGCTCCCACCAACGCACCTATATGCTTTTTTTCTGCTATATCGGACATTATAAGTCTCTGGAAATGTCTCGGCAGCACATCCTCACTAAGCTGTGATACTATCTCTATACCGCTGCCCCTCTCCGCCGGTTCCATAAGCAGATGAACCTCCGCATAGTGTCTGAGCGGTTCGAAGTGGCCTGCACATATCACCGGAGCTGCTATGGTCTCCTTATATACTATGGAGCTTGGCGTAAAGTTGAGCGCAATATCATAGCGTTCCCTGACTATGGACTTGATGATATCTGTCTGTATCTCACCCATAAGCTTGATACCGATCTCCCTGGTATGTTCGCTGAAGCCCACACTTATCTCCGGTATCTCGGTCTCTATCTCCTTAAGCAGACTATAGAGCTTATGAACATCGGCTATATCAGGCGAGCTTACCCCTGCCGTAAAAAGCGGTGTCATAAGCATTTCGCTTCCGGGAGGTTCATTTCCCAGAGTATCTCCCGGCATTGCAGATTCCGGTCCCTCCACGCATACAGCCATACCGGCCTCAGCCCTTTCTGCCTGCTCTGCCTTGGTTCCCGAATATACTACTATCCTATCTATCTTTTCGTCAGTTGATGCGATCCCGTTTCTGTGATTAAGCTTAACAACATCCTTTGGCTTAAGCTCTCCCCCACATATCCTTATATGTGTAAGACGTTTTCCTCTTTGATCATGAGTGATCTTGAACACTTTGGCCGCAAATTCGTCCGGATATTCACTTGCGGGGCTTAAGAGCTCTATAAGTGCCAGTAATCTGTCCACGCCTTCGTTTTTAAGCGCCGACCCAAAGCATACCGGATGAAGCTTTCGCAATTTGAACAAGCGTATGATCTCTGATGTATCAAGCTTAGCATGCTCAAAAAAATGCTCTGTTGCCTCATCATCAAGCACGGCAACAGACTCATAAAACTCATTTTTTTCCGTTTCATCCGGAAATGCAAAGCTTCCGTCCTTATCCAGGATGCTGAAATCCACACAGGCTTCTCCGAAATTTTTCTTTATCTCCGCAAGAACTTTTTCACTGTCAGTGCCCGGCTGATCCGTTTTATTAACAAATATAAGCGTCGGTACCTTATAGAGCTCCGTCAGCTTCCATAAGGTAAGGTCGTGACCGTGTATTCCGTCTGCCGCACTCACTATGAGCACCGCAAGATCTATAACCGACAATACTCTCTCGGTCTCGGCCGAAAAATCCGTATGTCCCGGCGTATCTATAAGTGTGAATCTGCTATTCCCAATGTTAAAAAGAGCCTGCTTGGAGAATATGGTTATTCCCCTCTCACGCTCTTCGGTCTCTGTATCAAGAAAGCTGTCGCGGTGATCCACGCGCCCGGCTTTCCTGATACTTCCTGTATTAAATAATATACTCTCCGACAAAGTGGTCTTGCCGGCATCTACATGCGCAAGCAATGCAAGGCAGTGATTGTTATTTATCATATTAAACCGTTTCGTTCTTCTTATCTCTCAGCATCAGTCTGTTTACTGTTTCTCTTGCATCCTCATTGTAGTTGACAATACAATCCACAGACTCACATATCGGAAGTTCCACCTTATATTTCGCTGCAAGCTTGAGTATAGGCTTTATTGCATTTATCCCCTCAACGACCATTCCTACTCTGTCCTTGGCTTCCTCGGCATTATATCCCTGTCCTATATAGAAGCCTGCTCTGTTATTTCTTGAATGCTCGCTTGTTGCAGTCACTATCAGATCTCCCATGCCTGCAAGTCCGGCAAATGTCTCCTGCTTACAGCCCATGGCAAGACCCAGCCTGGTCATCTCGGCAAGTCCTCTTGTTATAAGAGCCGCACGTGAATTGTCTCCGTAGCCTAAGCCTCTGCAGATACCGGAAGCAAGAGCCATTATATTCTTCATTGCCCCGCAAAGCTCCACACCCTTCATATCGTCATTGGTGTAAACTCTCATGTATTTATTCATGAATACATCCTGAACGAATCCGGCAGCCGCACTGTCAAGTGATGCGGATACTATAGAGCATGGCAGATTCTTGACCACTTCTTCGGCATGTGTAGGTCCGCTTAAGGCAACTGTCCTTGCCTTCTTGCCTGCCTGCTTCATCTCATCCTCGATAACATCCGTAAGATTCATAAGACTTGAGAGCTCAATACCCTTTGATACGCTTACGATTATCTGATCATCCGGGATATATGAGGCAGCCTCATGCATGGTACTGCGCACATTTACCGAAGGTACCGCTACCATGATGATATCCTTTTTCCTGCACAGCTTTGCCATGTCGGCTTCATAGTTTATACTGTCCGGCAGCACACAGTCCAGCTTAGGATATCTATGTGTCTGCTTATACTCTTTCAGCTTTTCACTGTGATACGTCCACACACTTACCTTATGTCCGTTGTCACACAGCAGCTTTGCCAGAGCCATTCCCCAGCTTCCTGCTCCCAATATTCCGATACTGCTCATTATTATTTCCCTGCTTTTCTGTCGAACAGCATCCACCCCAGATGTACAAGGAAGGCTGCCGCTATGACACATAATATATACAATACTATTACTGCATTGTTCGGAATGATCTTAGTCAGATCATTAAATACTATTTGATTAAGATAATAATGCGGATTGATATAAAACATATCCACCACGCCGTATTTATCAAAGCTTAAGTTTATAATCTCGGCTGTGACGCAGCCTGTAAGGAAGATAAATGTCTCGGGTACAAAATCCCTGAGGCTTCTACCCCTAATATCATGCTTTTTTGCATTAGTCTTTGCTCTCGGATCTTCCTCCGAAGCCTTATGCAAAAGGTCTTGTTTTTCACTGCCGTGACCGAAAGAAATATTTTTATCCGTATTTCTTTCGCTGTAATGCAGTAAAATCCCGGAAAAGATCCCTATACAGGCTATTGTCACATGCCACAGATACGAATGTATAGTAAGCGGTGCATAGCCGTAATGGAGGCCTGTCGTATCAAGGAAGGTCACCAGCCCAGACATCAGACTGTAATCTGCCAAAAAGCCTATCATAGTCTCTCGTATCCGTGTTTTCCTTAACACATAGATAAGTATACACAGATACATAGGCATTGAACACAGCTGGAATGGGATATAGCTCCATTGATACGCGCCCTTATTCAATACATAAGTAAGTGTATACTGCTTCCACAACTCGCTTATTATAAGCACTGTTCCCAGTGCAAGATATATGCGGTCTTGTTTATTTTTATCTGCAAATATGCCCGTAAACAGGCTGTCTTGTTTGTTTTTATCTGTAAATATATCCGTAATAAGGCCTTCTTACTTGCTTATCTCTATAAATCCTCTGAGATTGCCTCGTTTTTCTCCCATTTTTCTGTGTGAGAAGAACAGATCATCCCTTTCAAATGTACATAGTCCGGATACTGTGATATTCTCACGTCTCACTCCCACATTTGTCAGCACACGCACATTGACCGCTTTCTGATTAAGCAGAAATTTTCCGTTTTCCAGCGGCCTTAACATAGCTCCCGTGCCGTTAACTTCACTGAAGGAGGTAAGGCTTCCGTATCTGGATATAAACATTGCAGCAACGTCTGCACCTATCTCATAACAATTGCCGCATATACAAGGTCCTATGGCTGCTATTATATCCTGCGGATCTGTACTGAACTCCGCACGCATTGCATTTACAGTATTAGCTGCTATCCTGCCGAGAGTTCCCTTCCAGCCGGAATGAACCATTCCTATCGCCCTTCTTACAGGATCCACAAGGAAAATCGGCGTGCAGTCTGCATGTGAGGTCGTAAGCATAAGTCCCGGATCGTCTGTTATCAGTGCATCAACATCAGGATACAATCTCTCCCTTGTTACTCCGCAGCCTGCATCCTGTCTCGTTACTCTCATTACATCTGCGGTATGAGTCTGATAAGCCGAAACCATATTGTCGGGTGTCTCTCCGAAAAACTTTGCAACACGGCGAAAGTTCTCATCAACATCTTCCTTAACGTCGCCCCTGGTAAATGACAGATTAAGGCTTTCGTAACAGCCCTTGCTCACGCCTCCGCTCCTGAGTGCAAATCCATGCTTAATAAATCCCAAATCGTCAAACACCGAATAAGTTACACACGAAATTCCTTCGCGGGTAGTGATCTTCTCGTCCCCGCGATTATATATATTATCTCTATCCATAAACAAACTGCTTAGATCTTTTCCTCAAAAAACTTCTGTATCTCTTTTCGTTCTGCCTTAACAAAACCCTGAGCAAAACTTTGGCTTCCTCCGCCCTTGCCGTTAAGCGTGGTATTGAGCAGCTTCACCCAAGCTCTTATATCCTTATCCTTTGCAGCGAATGAGTATCTGTAATCTCTGTTGCTTCCTCCAAAGACTGCAACATATCCTCCGCATATATCCGCAAGCATTGCACAGAGCGCTCTGATACCGTTTGGTGACAATACTTCATTAAAAATAAGTACATTATCCTTACCGGCATACTGCTTTGCAAGCTCAGCCGCATAGAGCTTCTCCAGCTCTCCGCTCCTATAGTTTGCTTCGCTGAGCTCGGCTCTCTGCTTCATGTAGACATCATAGGTCTTGTCCACACTTGTTGCCATAGCTTTGGCAATGGCTGCATTTCTATCATGGCTCATGCTAAGGAAATCAAAGGCTCTCTTGCCGCAGAGAAGCTCGATACGAGTGCCCTTGCTGAAGCTTACGGCGGAAAGGAATTTGACAAGTCCTACCTCTCCGCTTCTTGCAAGATGCGTACCGCAGCAGGCACAGATATCCGCTCCCGGAAATGAAGTTATCCGCACATCTCCCGTCAGCTCCTTCTTGCTGCGATATTCTATGTTCTTAAGCTCATCAGCCTTATACCAGTGTTCTGCAAACTCATGATCCTCACGGATATACGCATTTGCCCTATCCTCAACAGACTTAAGTTCTTCAAGACTGATGTCCGCATTATAATCTATTGTAACTATGTCCTTGCCCATATGGAAGCCGACATTGTCACAATGAAAGGTCTCGCAGATCATCCCGCTTACTATATGTTCTCCGGAATGCTGCTGCATATGGTCGAGACGTCTGTCCCAGTCTATTACACCATGGATCTTTGTTCCCGGTTCTACAGACTTACTACAGTAATGAAATATCTCGCCTTCGCGCTCATGAACATCAAAAACATCTATAGGCTCGGATACTTTCGTATCCGAGCCGCATGAATCATCTTTAGTAAACAGCTTACCCTTATCGGCAGGCTGTCCACCTCCCTCAGGATAAAAGGCTGTACGATCAAGGCTGATCAGGTAACTGTCCTTATCCTCCGTACAAGCTGTTACCTCGGCATCAAATTCTTTCATATATGCCGATCTATAATATAATCTATCTGTCATATCACATACGTGTTAATATCGCTCTTAAAAGCTTTGAAAAGCTCTCGGCTGTCATTGCAGCCGTACGTGCAACCTCTCCCTCGGAGAGACTGCAGCCTGTTACACCTGCGGCCATATTTGTCATAAGTGCAAGTCCGATAGACTTCATTCCCGCATGTGCGGCAACTGTCATCTCCGGTACAGTACTCATACCCACAGCATCGGCACCGAGTATGCGTGCTGCTCTTACCTCCGCAGGAGTCTCATAGGAAGGTCCCGGGAAGTACATATATACACCGTCTCTTAGAGTCACTCCGATCTTGTCTGCCTCTTCATGAGCCATGCTTCTGTATTCCTTGCTGTAGACATCTGTCATATCGTTAAATCTCGGACCAAACTCCGGTATATTGGCTCCGTTTAGAGGTCCGAATCCGAACAATCTGATATGGTCATTTATAAGCATGATGTCGCCGACCTTCCATTCGGTGTTGACACAGCCTGCGGCATTTGTAACAACGACCTTATCGGCACCCACAAGTCTCATGACCCTTATCGGATATGAAACATCCTGCATGGAATACCCCTCATAGCAGTGAAGCCTTCCCTGCATAACCGCAACCTTCTTGCCGCAAAGCATTCCGCAGACGAATCTGCCTATATGCTCCGGTGCTGTGGATGTCTTAAAATGAGGTATCTCACCATATGGGATGTATATTGGCTGCTCGACTTCATCTCCGAGGAAGCCGAGTCCCGATCCGAGTATGATGAGTATCTCCGGTTTAAAAGGTCCTAATTTTGATGTGATGTAGTCTGCGCTTTCTTTGTACTGGATGTATTCGTATGACATGGTGAACTCCTTTCAAAAAAGGGGATGACGCTTCGCATTTCTCGATGTACGTGCTTCGCACTTTTACTCTTCGTGCTTACGAGCAGTGCACATCTCAAAATGCTTCGCATTTCTCGATGTACGTGCTTCGCACTTTTGCTCTCCTTGCTTACGAGCAGTGCACATCTCAAAATGCTTCGCATTTCTCGATGTACGTGCTTCGCACTATAAAATCCTCACGATATAATTCAATCCGCAAGCGGTTGAATTATATCGCTCGTATTTTGCACTGCTCTGCTTCACTCATTGTACAATGTTTTATAAAAAAAATCGAGCGCTATAAGCGCCCGATTTCTTAAGTATATATAAGTATTATGGATTATATTACTTTGCTGCCTTGATTGCCTTGATTGAATCAATAAGCATCGGAACTACCTTGAAGAGGTCTCCTACGATACCGTAGTCAGCGATCTCGAACATCGGAGCCGATGGGTTAGTGTTAACAGCGATAATGCACTCTGAATCCTGCATACCTGCCTTATGCTGAATAGCACCTGAAATACCAAGAGCGATATATACCTTAGGATGTACAGTCTTACCTGTCTGTCCAACCTGGTGATCAGCTGAAAGCCAACCTGAGTCGATAGCTACACGAGAACCACCGAGAACTCCGCCGAGCTCGTCAGCAAGCTGCTGTCCGAGTGCAACACCGCCCTCAACGTCCTTAGCGATACCACGACCTACAGATACGATGTAATCAGCACCGATAAGGTCAACAAGCTTCTTAGCTGCCTTCTCAACTGCAAGTACTTCTGTCTCGAAATCAGCCTCTGTGAGTGAGAACTCAGGTCTGATGATCTCTGCAGCGTCTGCCTTAGCCTGATCGAACGGAGCCTTTCTCATAACGCCCGGACGAACTGTTGCCATTGCAGGACGGAAACGTGGGCAGATGATTGTAGCCATAAGGTGTCCGCCGAATGCAGGACGAGTCATCTTAAGGTCATGTGAAACATCATGCTTCTCACCCATAACCATAGCTGAGCTTGTTCCCTCAATTCTCTCAGGAGCAAGTGTTGAAGCCTCCTTGAGGAAGTCCTGATATACAGGAACACTTACATCGAGGTGTGTGCAGTCTGCGCAAAGACCTGTGTGAAGTCTGGCTGCACAACGAGGACCTAAGTCACGTCCGATATATGTAGCACCGAAGAGAACAACCTCAGGCTTTCTCTCCTTGATTACATCAACGATAACCTTGGTGTAACCGTCTGTTGTATAGTTCTTGAGAAGCGGGCTCTCGCAAAGCACAACGCCGTCAGCGCCGTATCCAGCGATCTCCTTGCACTTATCAGAAACATTGTCTCCAAGAAGAAGGGCATAAAGCTTGCAACCAAGCTCGTCTGCAAGTCTGCGTCCCTCTGAGATCAACTCAAAGCTTGTCGGCTGAACAACGCCCTGACGCTGCTCACAGAAAACCCATACATCCTTGAAAGCAGAAATATCCGCACTATTGTAATTGTCCATTATTCAATCTCCTTTCAATCAGATGACATGCTTTTTCTCAAGAATTCCGGCGAGCTCGTCAGCAGTCTTCTTGTCAGCACCCTCAAGAATAACACCAGCACCCTTGAGCGGCGGTGTGAATGATACAAGAATGTTTGTCGGAGATCCCTGAAGACCGATCGTGTTAGGATCGATAAGCGGCTCATCCTTAAGTGTGTTGTAATCATATACATCAACCGGCTTCTCATATGCTGTGAAGATTCCGAATGTGCTCATGTAACGAGGCTCGTTGAGCTCCTTGATGCAAGTGATAAGGCAAGGTGTCTTCATCTTGATGTTCATGAAGCCATCCTCGAGCATACGCTTAACGATAACGCTGTTGCCCTCAACCTTGATGTCTCCTGCATATGTGATCTGAGGAAGGTTAAGCTTCTCTGCGATCTGCGGTCCAACCTGAGCTGTATCTCCGTCGATAGCCTGACGTCCGCACATAACGATGTCATCGTCATTAAGTCCCATGTGATGGATACCTGCAGCGATGATCTGTGATGTAGCGAATGTATCTGATCCACCGAACTCACGTGCTGAGATAAGAACTCCGCGGTCAGCTCCCATAGCAAGGATCTCACGAAGCATCTTCTCTGCCGGCGGCGGTCCCATTGTTACTACTACAACTTCACAGCCTGTCTCGTCCTTAAGCTTAAGAGCTGCCTCTACTGCATTAAGGTCATCCGGGTTGATGATTGTAAGCATGGAAGCACGGTCAAGAGTTCCGTCCGGCTTAACTGCAACCTTTCCTGATGTATCAGGTACCTGTTTTACGCAAACGATAACTTTCATCTATCTATATCCTCCATTACTTCTTCTTAAGATTCATGCCACCTGAGATAACGATCTTCATAACCTCAGATGTACCCTCGTAGATCTCTGTGATCTTAGCATCACGCATCATACGCTCAACAGGGTACTCACGGCAATATCCGTATCCACCGAAGAGCTGTACAGCCTCACGAGTAACCTCATTTGCAACGTCAGAAGCAAAGAGCTTAGCCATAGCTGCAAGTGATGAGAACGGCTCATGTGCATCCTCAGCTGCTGCTGCTCTCCAAGTCATAAGACGAGCTGCATCAACCTTTGTCTGCATCTCAGCAAGCTTGAACTGTGTGTTCTGAAATGCTGCGATCGGTCTGCCAAACTGCTCACGAACCTTACAATACTCAATAGCCTCGTTGATAGCACCCTGTGCAAGACCAACTGACTGAGCTGCGATACCGATACGTCCGCAGTCAAGAGCCTGCATGGCGATCTTGAATCCCTTACCGATCTGTCCGAGAACTCTGTCCTTAGAAACGCGAACGTCATCATAAGTAACGATACAGTTCTGTGCAGCGCGGATACCCATACGCTTGATGTTCTCCTGAACATCAACACCTGGGGTGTTCTTAAGATCAACGATGAATGCTGTAAGTCCCTTAGAAACCGGAACAGTCTTATCTGTAATTGCGAATACTATGCAAGTATCAGCAAATGCTGAGTTTGTTGTAAAGATCTTAGAACCGTTGATGATCCAATCATCACCATCCTGAACAGCAACAGTCTGAGCTCCCTGAACGTCTGAACCTGCGTTAGGCTCTGTAAGACCGAAGCATCCGAACTGTGATCCGTCAACAAGCGGACGAAGGAATCTCTGCTTCTGCTCCTCTGTACCTGCCATGTTGATGCATGAGCAGCAAAGTGAAGTATGAACTGAGATTGTTATACCACAGGAACCGTCCTGCTTAGAAACCTCTTCCATGCAGAGAGCATATGTAATTGTGTCTCCGCCGGCTCCGCCGTACTCCTTTGAGTATGGGATACCGAAGAAGCCGTATCTCTGCATCTTGCCGAGAAGCTCCATGTTAATCTCTTCGGTCTCATCCATTTCGTGAGCCAGAGGCTTGATTTCATTTTCAGCAAATTTGCGGAACAACTCCTGTGCAAGCTGCTGCTCTTTGGTAAGTTTAAAATCCATAAATACCTCCAAAATTAATGCTTTTTTGACAAAAAAAATTCATCAAAAAAAATCACATTGTTTTCTATTCGTATAATAGTCATGAACACAACTTTTGTCAATTGTTTTGCATGCAAAATAAATTGTAAAAAGCACGAATTTGTATCGTAAAAACTGTTGTATTTTGCCAATATATTAATGTTTTGAATACCGCTTATTCAGCAAAAGTTTATATTCCTTCAGATTAATAATATAAATCAGACATAAAGGCAATAATAGTTTATATTTTCACTTGACATAAACGCATTATGGTGCTATAAAAATACAAAACGTGACAAAGGGGTCGCAGATGTTTATTCATCGTGCGGCTTTTTTTGCGTATATATGGTTTTTAAGTTATTATTTTAGAGGTCAAATCAATGGGAAAGCATACTGATTTTCTGTACCTGTCAGAGCCGGAAGTTATAGAAGCCGGTGTATATGACGCTAAGTTTTGTGTCGACAATGCCGAAGAGGTTTTCAAGCTTATTGCCAAGGGTGACTATGTCATGGGTGGTCCTAACCACAACAGCCACGGCATATATGTAACCTTCCCTAAGGAGCCTGAGTTCGAGAACATGCCTAAGGATGGTCCGGATCGTCGTTTTGTTGCTATGCCGGCTTATCTCGGCGGTCGATTTGACATGGCAGGCTGCAAGTGGTATGGTTCTAATGCCGGTAATAAGGATCACGGTCTTCCGAGAAGTATCCTTATGACTATGCTTAACGATAAGGAGACCGGTGAGCCTATATGTCATCTCAGCGGTAACCTTATTTCGGCAGCACGTACAGGTGCCGTTCCAGGTGTAGGTGTTCGTCATCTTGCCCGCAAGGATTCCGAAGTACTTACACTTATAGGCTGTGGTGCTATCGGTAAGTCTTCTCTCCAGAACATCATCGGAGAGATGCCTAATATCAAGAAGGTTATATGCCATAACCATTCAGAGGCTCGTGCAATCGCACTTGCAGAGTACTGCACCAAGACCTACGGTGTAGAGGCTGTAGTCGAGAACGATCTTGAGACAGCAACACGTCAGGCAGATGTTCTTAATGTCGCTGCTTCACGTACAGTACCGCTTATCTTTAAGCATGAGTGGATCAAGCCGGGATGCACTATCCTTGCTTCGGGTCCTCTTAACGGAGACGAGGAGTTCTGGATGCAGATGAAGGTCATCTGGGATAACCACAAGCTTCACGAGGCTTATGTTGAGGACGCTATCATCTCCGGTGATAAGGAAGCATTCTATAAGACAGTAATCGGTGGTCCTGTATTCCACCTTATCGATGAAGGCAAGAAGCCTGCACTCGACGCTCCGGAAACAGTTAATATCGGTGATGTAATAAACGGTACAAAGGTAGGCCGTGAGAGTGATGATCAGATCATCTGCTTTATCGCGAGCGGTCAGGTCATATTCGATATTGCACTCGCACATGACCTCTATCAGAATGCGCTTAAGAAGGGACTCGGAACAAAGCTCCTTCTCTGGGACAGCCCGGCTCAGGCAGACTGATAAGTATTCGGGTATTAATTACGGTAAACTGCGGTAACCCCCGCATCAATCATAGTTTACAACTCCTAAATCTATTTTTCGTTTTTGCAAATGCAAAAACAGCAACGGCACTGCACTCTCCAAGCAGTGCCGTTTGCATTTACATCAAAAAATGATGAAAGACAAAAAGAAGCACTTATGTAAGCTTGCTTACAGATCAGTGCTTCTTTTTGGATTGTAGCCGGCATTCTATGAATGCCGGTGCACGGCAATCCGCTTGCGGATATGTCGTGCATCATTTTTGATGTATTAATGCTTTTAGCAAAACGATCAGATGTTTGAGTACTTCTCTTCTCTCCACTGCTTAGCCTTCTTGAGGCTTCCGAGCTCCTTGAGCTTATCATTGAACTCGTTAACCTCTTCGTCCTCCCAGCACATGCCGAGGCAAAGAGTATCAAGCCACTGCTCGCGCATTGTAGCAAAGCCCATTGCATCAACGCAACGGTTGATAGCCTTCTTCTGAAGTGCCATTGCATTTCTCGGAACCTTTGCAAGATCCTTTGCAAATGCCTTAACAGCCTCATCAAGCTCCTGATGCTTAAGCTCAGGCTGAGTCTTGGCATCATACTTGTTCTCCGGATCACATACTACGCACTGATTTGCAATACCGATCTCAACAGCCGTCTTGCCGTCATAGAACTTACCTGTAAGAAGGTACTCACGGCACTTTCTGAGATTGATCATGTAAGGCATAGCAAGGAAGGTTGCGCCCTGACCGAACTGGATCTCATTAACTCCCATTGAAGCATCATCTGATACAATACAGAAGTCGCAGGCAAGTGCGATATCATGAGCTCCGCCGTAGCAATAGCTGTGAACCTGAGCGATGGTTGGCTTTGTCATCTCCCAGATCTTCTTACGTGTACGATTGCCGTATGCTTCATAAGCACGACGCTGTGTCTCATTGGTCTCCTTGCCTACAGTAGTGCTGAGATCAAAGCCTGCCGAGAAGCATCTGCCTGCACCCTTGATAACTACGACCTTGATGTCGTCCTCTGCCTCGAAGTAATCGCAAGCATCAGCAAGTGCAGCATAAGTTGCACGGTTGATACCGTTCATCTTGTCAGGTCTGTTGATGATGATATAACCGATATATCCCTTTTTCTCACATAATACAAGCTGTTCCTCTGCCATTTTTATTTCCTCCTGTAATTAGCCTAAAATGTGCATTGAGTTGCTTTAAAAATCGTTTATTATTATACCATTATTTTGGCTAAGAATGGAAGTTTTTTGCATCTTGTGCAGTATAAAAAACGAGCTTATTTTTGGTTTAACACTTTAAAAAATTGCATATATAAAAAACAGTTATTATGTATACTTTAACTGCTTTTTCTGATTGACAAATAATTTGCTATCCAACTATAATTGAAAGATAGTGAATGAAAGGGATGTTCTATGAAATTACAGGAATGTATAAATTTTTTATTAACCAATGCACAGAATACTGTATTCACATATTTTAAAAGAGAACTTGCCTGTCTTGATGTTACACCGATTCAGTATGCAACACTAAAATGTCTTTGGGAAGAGGACGGACAAATGCCGTCTCAGCTTGCAGAGACCCTGAATCTTGACTCCTCTACTGTAACAGGTATACTTGGCAGGCTTGAAGACAAGGAGCTTATCAACCGTTCATTCCGCATGGATGACAGACGCAAGGTTATAGTTCATCTTACCGACGCCGGCAAAGCTCTTGAGACTCCTGTCAACGATATTATTACCCGTCTTAATCACGAAGTCACCGAGGGCTTAAGTGATGAGCAGATGGATGTGTTCAGGCATCATCTTAAGGTTATCGCCGATAACGCGGCAAGACTTGCCAATCAGAACTGATATAAGGTAAAACTATATGTAAAGAGCAATACAGCGGCCTTTGGGCCGCTTTTTTGTTGCAAAAATTTATCCAAACGCTTCGCGTTCGTCGATCGCGTGCATTCGTTGAATGCACGCCAACACGCAAAAACAGCCGCTAGTGAGTAAACTCACTGCGGCTGTTTCGCGTGTTGTCACGCGCTTAACTCATTTGCTTTCGCGTATAATTAGCCAAGGATCTCAGAAACTCTTCCTGAACCTACTGTACGGCCACCCTCACGGATAGCGAAACGAAGACCCTTCTCCATAGCGATTGGGTGGATGAGCTCTACAGTCATCTCTACGTTATCGCCAGGCATGCACATCTCTACGCCTTCCGGAAGATCACACTGACCTGTGATATCTGTTGTACGGAAGTAGAACTGCGGTCTGTAGTGTGTGAAGAACGGTGTATGACGGCCACCCTCGTCCTTTGTAAGAACGTAAACCTGACCCTTGAAGTTCTTGTAGCACTTTACAGAATCCGGCTTGCAGAGAACCTGTCCACGCTCGATCTGATCTCTGTTAACACCACGAAGAAGTGCACCGATGTTATCTCCTGCCTGAGCCTCATCAAGAAGCTTACGGAACATCTCGATACCTGTAACAACAGTCTTCATGTTGTCTTCCTTGATACCAACGATCTCAAGAGCATCATTAAGGTGAAGAACACCACGCTCTACTCTACCTGTAGCAACTGTTCCACGACCTGTGATTGTGAATACGTCCTCAACAGGCATAAGGAAAGGCTTATCTGTCTCACGAGCCGGATCCGGAATGTATGTATCAACGGCATCCATAAGCTCCATGATCTTGTCCTCCCACTCTTTCTCTCCCTCGAGAGCCTTAAGAGCTGAACCACGGATGATCGGAACGTCATCGCCCGGGAAGTCATACTCGTTAAGAAGATCTCTGATCTCCATCTCAACGAGCTCAAGAAGCTCATCATCCTCAACCATGTCGCACTTGTTCATGAATACAACGATGTAAGGAACGCCTACCTGACGAGCAAGAAGGATATGCTCTCTTGTCTGAGCCATAACTCCGTCAGTTGCAGCAACAACGAGGATAGCACCATCCATCTGTGCAGCACCTGTGATCATGTTCTTAACGTAGTCAGCATGGCCTGGGCAGTCAACGTGAGCATAGTGACGCTTCTCTGTCTGATACTCAACGTGAGAAGTATTGATTGTGATACCTCTCTCTCTCTCTTCCGGAGCCTTATCGATGTTCTCGAAGTCTACCTTATCGTTACCGGCAACTCTCTCTGAAAGTACTCTTGTGATAGCTGCAGTAAGAGTTGTCTTACCGTGGTCAACGTGTCCGATAGTTCCGATATTTAAATGCGGCTTACTTCTGTTAAAATGTTCCTTTGCCATTGGAATCTCCTCCTCAATTGGTTTAGTAAATAATTACTATTTAAAAAGTCTTGGTCTATTATAATTTATTTATAGCCAATTTTCAAGTATATGCAATTACTTGCCCTTCTTCTCGTTCAGGATCTTCTCCTGTACGTTCTTCGGTACAGCCTGATAGTGATCAAAGAACATGGAGTAGTTACCACGTCCCTGAGTTCCGGAACGAAGCTCTGTAGAATAGCCGAACATCTCAGCAAGCGGAACTGTAGCCTTGATGATCTTTCCGCCTCCTACATCGTCCATCTCCATAACCTGACCTCTACGTCTGTTGAAGTCACCGTTAACGAATCCTGTGTACTCCTCAGGAACAGTAACCTCTACCTTCATGATAGGCTCAAGAAGTGTAGGTGCACCCTTAGCCATAGCCTCCTTAAGTGCAAGTGAACCTGCAATATGGAATGCCATCTCCGAAGAGTCGACCTCGTGGTAACTTCCGTCCCAAACATTTGCAGAAATACCGATAACCGGGAATCCGCCAAGCGGGCCTGCCTTCATTGCTTCCTGAATACCCTCGTTAACAGGCTCGATGTACTCCTTCGGAATAGCACCGCCGACAACGGTATTCTCGAACTTATAAAGCTCTTCGCCGTTTGCATCCATAGGAGCAAACTTAACCTTACAATGTCCGTACTGACCCTTACCACCCGACTGCTTAACGTACTTGGAATCTACGTCTGCAGGCTTGGTAATTGTCTCCTTATATGCAACCTGAGGTGCACCGACATTAGCCTCAACGTTAAACTCACGAAGAAGTCTGTCAACAATGATCTCAAGGTGAAGCTCACCCATACCTGAGATGATAGTCTGGCCTGTCTCGGTATCTGTCTTTGTTCTGAATGTAGGATCCTCTTCTGCAAGCTTTGCAAGAGCCTCGCCCATCTTACCCTGTGAAGCCTTGGTCTTAGGCTCGATAGCAACATCGATAACCGGCTCCGGGAATTCCATTGACTCAAGGATAACAGGATGCTGCTCGTCACAGATAGTATCACCTGTACCTGTAAACTTGAAGCCTACTGCTGCAGCGATATCACCCGAATAGCACTTATCAAGCTCATGACGCTTGTTGGCATGCATCTGAAGGATACGTCCTACACGCTCCTTCTTGTTCTTTGTAGCGTTAAGTACATAAGAACCTGAGTTTACAGTACCTGAGTAAACTCTGAAGTAAGCAAGCTTTCCTACGAAAGGATCTGTCATGATCTTGAATGCAAGAGCTGCAAACGGCTCTTCATCAGATGAATGACGAACGACCTCATTACCGTCAAGATCAACTCCGTCGATAGGCGGAACATCAAGCGGTGAAGGCATAAAGTCAATGATAGCATCAAGAAGCTTCTGGATACCCTTGTTTCTGTATGCAGAACCACAGCAAACAGGAATTGCTGTACACTCACAGCATCCCTTTCTGAGCGCTGCTTTGAGCTGCTCCTCTGTCGGAACCTCTCCGTCAAGGAACATCATGGTAAGCTCGTCATCAAGCTCACAGATCTTCTCTACAAGCTCATCACGATACATCTCAGCATCGTCCTTCATATCCTCAGGGATATCTATGATAGAAACGTCATCACCCTTATCATCATTGTAGATATATGCCTTCATCTCGAAAAGGTCGATGATTCCCTTGAAAGAATCCTCCTTGCCGATAGGAAGCTGAGTGATGATAGTATTCTTACCGAGTCTGTCATGGATCTGCTGAACAGCACCGTAGAAGTTAGCACCAAGTATATCCATCTTATTGATGAAAGCCATACGTGGTACATTGTAGGTATCAGCCTGTCTCCATACGTTCTCTGACTGAGGCTCAACTCCGCCCTTGGCACAGAATACGCCTACAGCTCCGTCAAGTACTCTGAGTGAACGCTCAACCTCTACTGTGAAGTCAACGTGACCAGGAGTATCGATAATGTTGATACGGTTCTCCGGCTCATTCGGATCCGGTTTGTTGTTCTTGTGCTTTGTCCAGTGGCAGGTCGTAGCAGCTGATGTGATAGTGATACCACGCTCCTGCTCCTGAGCCATCCAGTCCATGGTAGCAGTTCCTTCGTGGGTATCACCGATTTTGTAGTTAACACCTGTGTAATAAAGGATACGCTCTGTCAATGTAGTCTTACCTGCATCGATATGAGCCATGATTCCGATATTACGTGTTCTTTCTAACGGATATTCTCTTCCCATTTATTAAACGCTCCTTAAAAACGCGAGAATCAGAAACGATAGTGAGCAAATGCCTTGTTAGCCTCTGCCATTCTATGCATCTCTTCTTTTCTCTTTACGGAAGCGCCTGTGTTGTTGGCAGCATCCATTATCTCATTTGCAAGTCTTTCTCTCTGAGTCTTCTCGCCTCTCTTACGTGAGAATGTTGTTAACCAACGAAGACCGAGAGCCTGTCTTCTCTCCGGCTTAACCTCGATCGGTACCTGATATGTAGCACCACCGATACGCTTTGCCTTAACCTCAAGAACAGGCATAATGTTATTCATAGCTTCCTCGAATACCTCGACAGCCGGCTTTCCGCTCTTAGCCTCGACCTCTTCGAAGGCGCCGTAAACGATTTTCTGTGCAACTCCGCGCTTACCATCAAGCATTATCTGATTGATGAGCTTTGTAACTACCTTATTTCCGTAGATCGGATCTGCCAGAACGTCTCTCTTTTGAGTATGTCCTTTACGCGGCACGATACTTCCCTCCTTAATTACGTTTTACATTAGATCATCGGTACTCTCAGAAATTGAGACATGTATTGTTACAACCATTAAATCTCAAAATCCAAGTTATACGAATTACTTCTTCTCTTTCGGCTTCTTAGCGCCGTACTTGGAACGTGCCTGCTTGCGGTTTGCAACGCCTGCTGTATCAAGTGTTCCGCGGATGATGTGATAACGTGTACCCGGAAGGTCCTTTACACGGCCTCCTCTGATAAGTACTACGCTATGCTCCTGAAGGTTGTGACCTTCTCCCGGGATGTAGCTTGTTACTTCGATTCCGTTTGAAAGACGTACTCTGGCGATCTTACGAAGTGCGGAGTTAGGCTTCTTAGGTGTAGCTGTCTTAACTGCTGTACAAACACCACGCTTCTGCGGTGATGATTCATCAGTCGCATGCTTCTTAAGAGAGTTAAATCCCTTCTGAAGTGCAGGTGCTGTTGACTTCTTTGCTAATGTCTGTCTTCCCTTTCTAACCAGCTGGTTAATTGTTGGCATTCTTTTCACCTCCTTTGAGATTCAATGGTTGTTATTTAAGCAACAAATATGACGCGTGTATGCACACGCGCCATATAATAATATTAGTATTGAGTTTAAAAGTCAAGCTTTTTTATTATTTTTAATAAGTTTGCTTTGATCACTCTTCTGCAGGTGTCTCTTCATCTGCATCAAGCTCATTTGCAGGCTCATATGCGGCATTCTTATCATAGCTTTCGTATGAGAAGATAGGATCGTGAGACTTCATCTCTCCATCAGTGGAAAGTGCGATATCGCTGTAGCACTTCATGCCTGTGCCGGCAGGAATAAGCTTACCGATAAGAACATTTTCCTTAAGTCCGTTAAGATGATCGACCTTGCCGTTGATTGCAGCTTCTGTAAGGACCTTGGTAGTCTCCTGGAATGATGCAGCGGAAAGGAACGAATCTGTCGCAAGAGATGCCTTTGTGATACCAAGCATGATTATCTTGCCTTCTGCCGGATTCTTGCCTTCAGCCTCAAGCTCCTCATTAGCCTCGTTGAAGTCTATGAGATTAACACTCATACCAGGAAGGAACTCAGAATCTCCCTGCTCCTCTATTCTTACCTTCTTCATCATCTGTCTTACTATGAGCTCGATATGCTTATCGTTGATATCAACACCCTGAAGACGATATACACGCTGTACTTCCTTAAGCATGTAGTCCTGAACAGCTCTTGCTCCCTTTATGCGAAGGAGGTCATGCGGGTTGACAGAACCCTCTGTGATCTCGTCACCTGCCTCAAGAACATCTCCGTCCTGAACCTTAAGTCTTGAACCGTAAGGAATAAGATAAGTCTTAGCCTCGTTGCTCTCATTGTCGGTAACTGTGATCTCACGCTTTCTCTTTGTTTCCTTAAGTGAAACAACGCCCGGTATCTCGGAGATGATAGCAAGTCCCTTTGGCTTTCTTGCCTCAAACAACTCCTCGACTCTCGGAAGACCCTGAGTGATATCCTGGTTAGATGCGACACCACCCGTATGGAAGTTACGCATGGTAAGCTGAGTACCCGGCTCACCGATAGACTGAGCGGCAATAACTCCGACAGCTTCACCGACCTGAACCGCAGATCTTGTTGCCATGTTCGCACCGTAGCACTTAGCACATACACCCGACTTTGAACGGCAGGTAAGTACTGTACGGATCTTGACTGTGTTTCTGCCAAGCTTCTCAAGTGCCTTAACGACCTTCTTAGCCTTGGCAACGGTACAAAGATCATTTGCCTTGATAGCGATCTCGTTAGTCTCAGGATCGATAATAGTCTCGGCAACGCATCTTCCTGTGATACGCTCCTCAAGATTCTCGATAACCTCCTGACCGTCAGTGAATCCGCTTATCTCCATTGAAGGAAGCTGTTCCTCGCTCTTGCCTACCGAGCAGTCCTCTTCCTTGATGATGAGTTCCTGAGATACATCTACAAGTCGTCTTGTAAGGTATCCTGAGTCGGCTGTACGAAGAGCTGTATCAGAAAGTCCCTTACGTGCTCCGTGTGCCGAGATGAAATACTCAAGGATATCAAGTCCTTCACGGAAGTTTGATGTGATAGGAAGCTCGATGGTGTGTCCTGTTGTATCAGCCATGAGTCCTCGCATACCTGCAAGCTGCTTGATCTGCTTATTAGATCCACGGGCTCCCGAATCAGCCATCATCTTAAGGTTGTTGTACTGGTCAAGTCCGGCGATAAGCTCATTGGTAAGCAAATCATCGGCTGCCTTCCATGTATCGATAACCTCCTTATAACGCTCTTCTTCGGTAATAAGACCACGTGCCTTATCACGTGCGATCCTGTCAACAGTCTTCTGAGCCTTGTCGATTATCTCCTGCTTATCCTCAGGAACCACCATATCAGAGATGGATACCGTAAGGGCAGCTCTTGTTGAGAACTTGTATCCGAGTGCCTTGATGTTATCAAGTGCTACTGCTGTAGCTGTCGCACCGTGGATATTCATAATCCTCTCAAGTACCTCCTTAAGTTCTCCCTTCTTAACAAGGAAGTCAACCTCAGGTGCATACTTCTTATCCTCAACACTTCTGTCAACAAAACCGAGATCCTGAGGGATAAGTTCATTGAATATAAGTCTTCCTACTGTAGTCTCGATAACCGGATGGATAAGGCTTCCGTCCTCAGCTGTTCTCTCAACTCTGGTCTTGACTCTTGCATGAAGGTCTACGGCACCGTTCTCGTATGCAAGTATAGCCTCATTTACACTCTTATATGCAGATCCTTCGCCTGTTGTTCCCGGTCTCTCCTGTGTAAGGTAATAGATACCGAGGACCATATCCTGTGAAGGAACGGCAACTACGGATCCGTCCGAAGGCTTGAGGAGGTTGTTCGGGCTGAGGAGCATGAAACGGCACTCTGCCTGAGCCTCAAGTGTAATCGGAAGATGCACAGCCATCTGGTCTCCGTCAAAGTCGGCGTTGAAAGCTGTACAAACAAGCGGATGAAGCTTGATAGCCTTACCCTCTACAAGGATAGGCTCAAACGCCTGAATACCGAGTCTGTGAAGTGTGGGGGCACGGTTAAGCATAACCGGATGCTCTTTGATAACATCCTCAAGTACATCCCATACTCCCGGCTCAAGTCTCTCTACCATCTTCTTGGCAGCCTTGATATTGTGAGCGGAACCATTCTGAACAAGCTCCTTCATTACGAAAGGCTTGAAGAGCTCTATTGCCATCTCCTTAGGAAGACCGCACTGATATATCTTAAGCTCAGGTCCTACGACGATAACCGAACGTCCCGAATAGTCTACTCGCTTACCGAGGAGGTTCTGACGGAAACGTCCCTGCTTACCCTTAAGCATATCGGAAAGTGACTTAAGCGCACGATTTCCCGGTCCTGTTACCGGACGTCCGCGTCTGCCGTTATCGATAAGTGCGTCTACAGCCTCCTGAAGCATTCTCTTCTCATTACGGATAATGATCTCAGGTGCTCCGAGTTCAAGCAGTCTCGCAAGTCTGTTGTTTCTGTTAATGATCCTTCTGTAAAGGTCGTTAAGGTCGGATGTAGCAAATCTTCCGCCGTCAAGCTGTACCATAGGTCTGATATCCGGAGGAATTACCGGAATAACGGTAAGCACCATCCACTCAGGCTTGTTGCCCGAAAGTCTGAATGCTTCAACCACCTCAAGTCTCTTGACTATACGTGCACGCTTCTGTCCGGAGCTGTCATGAAGCTCGCTCTTAAGCTGTTCAGCTTCCTTCTCAAGATCAATATTCTTAAGAAGCTCAAGTACAGCCTCGGCACCCATGCCTACGCGGAATGCATCATAGCCGTTCTTTGCAACCTCGTCTCTGTACTCTTTCTCCGAGAGTACCTGCTTATAGGACAGGCTTGTTGCTCCCGGATCAAGAACAATATAAGAAGCAAAGTAAAGTACCTTCTCAAGAACTCTCGGGGATATGTCAAGAATGAGTCCCATTCTTGACGGTATTCCCTTGAAGTACCATATATGTGATACAGGTGCGGCAAGTGTGATATGTCCGAGTCTCTCACGTCTTACAGAAGACTTGGTTACCTCGACTCCGCACTTATCGCAGACAACGCCCTTAAAGCGCATCTTCTTGTATTTTCCGCAATGGCATTCCCAGTCCTTGCTCGGTCCGAATATCCTCTCGCAGTAAAGTCCGTCTTTCTCAGGCTTAAGAGTACGATAGTTGATAGTCTCAGGCTTTGTTACCTCACCGTGTGACCATTCAAGTATCTTCTCCGGAGATGCAAGTCTAATCTGTATCGAGTCGAATGTCATCGGCTCGTAATTTTCCTGATTTTGTGCCATATTTTACGCTTCTCCTCTCTCAAGTCTCATCTGAAAAGTCTTCCGAATCAAAATCATCGTCAGCCTTGGAATCTTCAAGCTCAAGCTCGCTGTCTTCAGCTCCCTCAAGTTCTCCCTGATCGTTAAATTGCTGAGTCATATATCCGTAATCAGAGAACTCTCTCTTATCCTGATCACGATATCTTCTGTCTCCCTCAAGAAGTCTGTGAAGATTCATATCGGTATCATCAAGATTCTCCTTGAGCTCAACAACGTTGCCATTCTCATCAAGTACGTTGATATCCATGGCAAGTGACTGAAGCTCCTTGACAAGAACCTTGAATGACTCAGGAATGCCGGCCTTCGGAATGTTCTCACCCTTAATGATAGCCTCATAAGTCTTAACACGTCCCACAACGTCATCGGACTTCATGGTAAGGATCTCCTGAAGTGTATAAGCTGCGCCGTACGCCTCAAGCGCCCAAACCTCCATCTCTCCGAAACGCTGTCCGCCGAACTGTGCTTTACCACCGAGCGGCTGCTGTGTAACGAGTGAGTAAGGACCTGTCGAACGTGCATGGATCTTATCGTCAACAAGGTGATGAAGCTTAAGATAATGCATGTGTCCTACAGAAACCGGTGAGTCAAAATACTCTCCCGAGCGTCCGTCTCTCAGACGAACCTTACCGTCACGGCTTATCGGAACACCCTTCCAGAGCGCTCTGTGCTCAAGATGTGTGCCGAGGTACTCCATAACATCCGGCTTAAGTACATCCTTATACTTAGCCTCAAAGTCCTCCCAGGAACCATTTACATAATCATTTGCCATCTCAAGGCAGTCCTGGATATCATTCTCGTTTGCACCCTCGAATATAGGTGTTGCGATATTGAAGCCGAGAGCTCTTGCAGCAAGGCTTAAGTGGAACTCAAGAACCTGTCCTATGTTCATTCGGGAAGGAACGCCGAGTGGGTTAAGTACGATATCAAGCGGACGTCCGTTAGGAAGATAAGGCATATCCTCAACAGGCAGAACTCTTGAGACAACTCCCTTGTTTCCGTGACGGCCGGCCATCTTATCACCGACACCGATCTTACGCTTCTGTGCTATATAAATTCTTACGGACTTGTTTACTCCCGGTGAGAGTTCGTCCGAATTCTCTCTTGTAAATACCTTTGCGTCAACTACTACGCCGTATGCTCCGTGCGGAACCTTAAGTGAGGTATCACGTACCTCTCGTGCCTTCTCACCGAAGATGGCACGGAGAAGTCTCTCCTCAGGTGTAAGTTCAGTCTCTCCCTTAGGAGTTACCTTACCTACAAGAATGTCGCCGGCGCGAACCTCTGCACCGATACGGATGATACCGTTGTCATTAAGGTTCTTGAGGGCATCGTCACCCACACCCGGAACATCCTTAGTTATCTCCTCAGGTCCGAGCTTGGTATCTCTTGCCTCGCACTCATACTCCTCAATATGTACGGAAGTATATACATCATCCTGAACAAGTCTCTCTGACAGAAGAACGGCATCCTCGTAGTTGTAACCCTCCCAGGTCATGAAGCCGATAAGCGGATTCTTTCCGAGTGCGATCTCTCCGTTTGATGTAGACGGACCGTCGGCAATGATCTCGCCTGCCTTGACCTTATCTCCTACATTGACTATAGGTCTCTGGTTGTAGCAGTTTGACTGGTTTGAACGCATAAACTTTGTAAGCTTATACACGTCAAGATTACCCTTGTCAGGCTTAACCTCTATACGATTTGCGGCAACGTGTGTAACGGTTCCGTCATGAAGTGCCACTACACATACACCCGAGTCCTTGGCAACCTTATCATCAATACCTGTACCGATTACGGAAGCCTCTGTCTTGAGAAGCGGAACAGCCTGACGCTGCATGTTCGATCCCATGAGGGCACGTGTCGGGTCATCGTTCTCAAGGAAAGGTATCATTGATGTAGCTACCGAAAGAAGCATCTTAGGAGATACATCCATGAGATCTACCGAATTACGGTTAAAGCTGGTTGTTTCCTCTCTGAAACGACCGGAAACATTCTTATTCTTGAAATGTCCCTCATCATCAAGAGGCTCGTTAGCCTGAGCAACTCTATAGTTATCCTCTTCATCTGCTGTAAGATATACGATCTTCTCTGTTACAACAGGATTGGTCGGATCACTCTTGTCAACTACGCGGTAAGGCGCCTCGATGAATCCGTACTCATTGATCCTTGCATAAGATGCAAGTGAGTTGATAAGACCGATGTTCGGTCCCTCGGGAGTCTCGATAGGGCACATACGTCCGTAGTGAGTATAATGAACATCTCGAACCTCGAATCCCGCACGGTCTCTTGAAAGTCCGCCCGGTCCGAGTGCCGAAAGACGACGCTTGTGTGTAAGCTCTGAAAGCGGATTGTTCTGGTCCATGAACTGTGAAAGCTGTGATGAACCGAAGAACTCCTTGACTGCTGCGGTAACAGGCTTGATGTTGACAAGTGATGTAGGAGTAATGTCGTCAATATCCTGAGTTGACATACGCTCTCTTACAACTCTCTCCATACGGCTGAGACCGATACGGTACTGGTTCTGAAGCAATTCGCCTACGGCACGGATACGACGGTTACCGAGGTGGTCGATATCGTCTGCATCTCCGATGCCTTCCTCTATATGCATATTGTAGTTGATAGATACAAGAATATCCTCTCTTGTAATATGCTTAGGGATGAGAAGTGAAAGATTCTTCCTGATGACAGCCTTAAGCTCATCCTCCGAAGCTCCCTCATTCTCACTCAAAAGCTCCTTGAGTGCCGGATAGTAAACCAGCTCGTGAACATCCGCTTCCTTAGGATCGAAGCTTACGAAAGCTCCGAGATCTACCATACGGTTGGAAAGGACTCTTACTATCCTTCCCTCGGTATTCTCGGCATCTACCTTACCTCTGACATTGACATAGATACATCCTGTATTCTGAATGCGGTCGCAAGTCTCGCGGTCAAGAGTCATTCCGGCCTCGGCAATGATCTCTCCTGTCTCCTTATCAACAACATCCTCTGCAAGGATCTTGCCCTCTATACGGTTCTTGAGGAGGAGCTTCTTATTGAACTTATATCTGCCGACCTTTGCAAGATCATATCTTCTTGCATCAAAGAACATTGAACGGATCAATGACTCTGCGGAATCAACAGAAAGCGGCTCGCCCGGTCTGATCTTTTTGTACAGCTCAAGAAGACCATCCTGATAACTCTCGGAAGCATCCTTTGCCATAGTATCTATAAGCTTAGGCTCTTCTCCGAAAAGATCGATGATTTCTCTGTTTGTTCCTATACCGAGTGCTCTGATGAGTACCGTTACAGGAACCTTACGTGTACGATCGACTCTTACCCAGAAAATGTTGTTAGAGTCTGTCTCATACTCAAGCCATGCACCTCTGTTAGGGATAACAGTGCACGAGAATAACTCCTTACCCACCTTATCATGATTGATATCATAATAAATACCCGGGCTTCTTACCAACTGCGAAACAATAACTCTCTCGGCACCGTTTATAACGAACGATCCGGTATCGTTCATCAGCGGAAGATCTCCCATGAAAATGTCATGTTCGCTGATCTCATCCTTATCATTATTGATAAGTCTTACCTTAACCTTGAGCGGTGCTGCATAAGTTGCATCTCTCTCCTTGCACTCTTCAATGGTATACTTTACTTCATCTCTGCGCAAAGCAAAGTCCATGAATTCCAGGCTGAGATGACCTGCATAGTCGGTGATCGGTGATATATCATCGAACGCCTCCTTAAGTCCGTCAGTAAGGAACCAGTTGTAAGAATTCTTCTGAATCTCGATCAAGTTCGGCATCTCGAGAACTTCTTTTGCTTCGGAGAAGCTCATTCTCAAACCCTTGCCGGCTTTGACCACGTGCATCCTGCTTTTATCCATAGATATTCTCCACCTCATTAATAATTTATACAACTACGTTCTGTAAGCTATTGCAAATGTTATGCAATAGTAGTAAAATACTTAAGCATTAAGGCGCACAACGCCATAATAATGCAAATTTTAGGTTAACACATCTGTTGTCAATCGTCAAGTATCTGCTTGAGTTTTTTTTCATAAGATGTTAAGATATTTTCTAATATACCAGTTAAGGAGTTCTTTTACATGTACACACTTATAACAGTACTTATTATTGTGCTTATTATTGCGGCAATCGCATTATTCTTCCTCTATCGTGCCGGAATGAAGATGCAGACAGAACAGGCTCAGAATCAGGTCATGCTTGATAAGTTCGCACAGGTTGCCACACTCCTCGTTATCGACAAGAAGAAAATGAAGTTCAAAGAGGCACCGTTCCCAAAGGAGGTTTTTGAGACAGCTCCTAGACGTGCCAAGTTCATGAAAGTATATGTCGTAAGAGCCAAGGTAGGTCCTAAGGTATTCGACCTTATGTGCGACAGAGATACCTTTGAGGACGTTCCGCTTAAGGCTACAATCAAAGCAAGAGTAAGCGGCATGTATCTCATGGAGATCCTGCAGGGTGCCGTACCGAGTGAGCGCAACATCAAGAAGCGTAAGAAGGCAAAGGAAAAAGCCGAGAAGAAGGCAGCAAAGAACAGCTGATATTTCGACATAGTTTAAGACCATCGCAAACGCGATGGTCTTTTTTGTTAATGTATGCCTCTTTCGAGCGCATTATCTATAAGCATCTTAACAAGCTCTTTCTTGGAGATACCTTTGTTCTCCCAGAGCATAGGATACATGGATATAGCAGTGAATCCCGGCATGGTGTTGATCTCGTTGAATACGATCTCACCGTCGTCCTTGACAAAGAAATCAACTCTGGCAAGTCCGTAGCCGTCAAGTGCATTGAAGATGTTTCTCGCATCATCTCTGATGCCCTCGACAGTCTCTTCCTTAAGATCCGGATCTATAACCGTCTTGGAATCAGGATTGTTGTACTTGGCATCATAATCATAGAAATCAGCAGCCGCAAGTATCTCTCCGACTCCGCTCGCCTGAACCTTCTTGAAGCCTCCTCCAAATACGCCACACTCTATCTCTCTGCCCTTGATAAATTCCTCTATAAGTATCTTGCTGTCATACTCGGCAGCCTTCTTAAGCGCATCCTTAAGCTCCGAAGCATCCTTTACCTTTGATACTCCGCATGAAGATCCTGCCTGACTCGGCTTAACAAACATAGGATATCCGAGAGCCGCCTCCGCGCGTCTTACAACAGCCTCAATGTCCTTAAGCTCATAGCTTCTGACACCGACAAACTTAGCCTGTCTTACGCCTATCGTATCTACTATTATCTTGGTATAGAATTTATCCATGCCTGCCGCAGATGCTATAACACCGCAGCCGACATAAGGAAGCTGCATAAGCTCAAACAGTCCCTGTATGGTTCCGTCTTCGCCGTACTTGCCATGCAATACAGGGAAAGCACAATCCAGTCTGATTTCTCTTGTTCCCTTATCATCGCTTACGATAACATGCTTCTTGGTAGCATCCGGGCTTATCTCGGCGCTTGTCTTTGATTCGGTCCAGCTTCCGTTCTTTATTGACTCGATACTGTCAACAAGAAGCCACTTACCCTCCTTTGTAATGCCTATGAGCACAGGATTCCACTCATCGGTATCGATATTGTCCAAAACGTTGCAAACTGAGATACAGGAAATGTCATGCTCCGATGACTGTCCTCCGAAGATTACGGCTATATTTTTCTTATTCATTGTAATGCCCTTCATTATCAATTTTTTCGTGTATAAGATACCATACTTTATTTAAATTAAAAACCCCAACGATCACATCGTTGAGGTCTAGTATGTAGTAGGATGTAAAAGGAATAAGTGCTAATTAATTTCTTTTGTTGTCTGAAGTATATCATGCCCTCAAATAAAGTGTTTGAAGTAAGATTAAATTAATTCTTATGAAATTATTAAGGCACTTAATAATAGCCCGATTTCGCTCATATCCATCGTTTTATCGGCATTTGAAAAGTATTTTTTTTACTGCAGCGAGCGTCTGGCATATGCAGCCGCAAGTCCGCCCTCAGAGGTCTCCCTATACATCTGATTCATATCGATTCCGGTACGGTACATACTCTTAAGCACCATATCAAAGCTTATACGTCTTGTTGACGACAGGAAGTATGCAAGGTTTGCGGAGGTAATGGCACGCATGGCGGCTACGGCATTTCTCTCTATGCAAGGAACCTGTACAAGCCCGCATATAGGATCACAGGTAAGTCCGAGATGATGCTCCAGAGCTATCTCTGCCGCATACTCTATCTGGTCTATGCTGTAGTTAAAGAACTGTCCCGTTGCAGCCGCAGCCATGGAACAGGCAACTCCTATCTCTGCCTGACAGCCGCATTCGGCACCCGACACGGAAGCATTCTTCTTGGCAAGCTCTCCGAAGAGTCCTGCAACACCAAGCGCATGTATTATCTCTATATCATCACGGTTCTTCTTGGTCTGAAGATAATACATAACAGCCGGAAGGACTCCGCAGGCACCGCAGGTCGGAGCCGTAACTATTATACCGTTATCGGCATTCTGCTCGCTCACGGCATAGGCATAGGAGCAGACCTTCTGACACTCTATGACCTCCGGATGTTCTGTCTCAAGCTCATGATTGTAGAGGAATTTTGCCTTTCTCTGTATATTGAGTCCGCCGGGGAGTATACCTTCCTTGTTAAGTCCGTCACGTATGGCCTGTTTCATCACTTCCCATATTTCGGCAAGGAACTCCCATATCTCCTCACCCTCATTGATGGTTATATATTCGATAAGATCGATATATCTGAACTCACAGAACTGTTTGATCTCTGCAAATGAATTCTCAAGGTATATCTCCTCACTTGCTCCGGATGAGATCTCGGGACGGCCTTCAACCTGTATATCTCCGCCGCCTATACTGTAGACTCTCATTGAAGCAGTCTCGGCACCATCCTTATAAGCTATAAGATCCATGGTGTTCGGATGCTTCATATCATCTATTTCTTCCGTTGAAAATACAACCTCGGTCTTGACCGGAGCAAGCTCCGCAATAACCGCTCTGTCTGTGCCGTGACCCTTACCGGTCTTGGATAAGGAACCGTAGAGTATGATCTTATATTCATCCGCATTCGGATTCTCTCCCTTAAAAAGCTTAGCCGCAGCTACAGGTCCCATGGTATGGGAGCTTGAAGGTCCTGTTCCGACCTTGTATATATCTCTGATAGATTTCATGGCATAACCTCATAAATTATTATATTGATTCGCACAGTCCTTTTTGCTTAAGTCCTTCACCTTTTTCACTATCCCAAGTACGGAAGGCTTAACGTTTGTGACCACACGTATCACATTATATCAGCACAGACGAGATAAAAGCTATCATTAAATTAATGACGTCTTCGCGTCAGCAAGCTGCCGCTTCTACGACTGCACTCCGGCTTTAATACTCTTATCGATTAAATACGGATTGCTTCGTACTGCGTACTCTCGCAATCCTACGAAAATTCGCACCCGCTTCTACCGAAGCTTTGTGCTCATTTTCGTTTTGCCGTCCTATAGTCGTCTTTGCGTCAGCAAGCTGCCGCTTCTACGACTGCAGTCCGGCTTTAATCGATAAAAAAATCGGAGGCAGTTTACCTGACCCCCGATTCTCTTGAATTTTATTCCGTCTGAAGGAATCAGCCTTCCTTCTTAGCTTCCTCGCTTACCTCGCCCTTTGCAAGTGCATCAGCCTTCTCAACGCTTGCGATAGCAGCCTTAAGCATAGGAATACGGCAGTTCTTGCCGCCGAACTCGATGATTACCATATCATTGGTAATGTCGATGATCTGTCCGTACATGCCTGATGTTGTAAGTACATAATCACCTACAGAAAGGCCTGACATAAGAGCCTCTCTCTTTTTCTTCTCCTTCTTCTGTGACATAGGTCCGAAGAACCAGATGATTGCAACAAATACTACAACATAGATAATTAAAAATGTGTTGTTCATGCTTATCCTCCAAATAAAAGCTTTGTACCGCTTATCGTTTGTCCTCGGCCAAAGCCTCGTTCATGCGGCGTCTGTAATCATCAAAGCTGCCTTCTCTTATGGCAGTTCTGATGTCCTCCATCATTTTATTGTAAAAATACAAATTGTGCAATGTGCATAATCTGAGTCCAAGCATCTCTCCGGCTTTCAAAAGATGTCTGATATATGCTCTTGAGTAATTTCTGCAGGCAGGACAGTCGCAGCCTTCCTCTATAGGTGACATATCAGCCTCATACTTTTTGTTGAAGAGATTGAGCTTGCCGTAATGCGTATACACATGTCCGTGTCTTCCGTTGCGGCTTGGATATACACAGTCAAAGAAATCGACTCCTCTGGCAACACCCTCGATAATATTGAGCGGTGTACCGACTCCCATAAGGTAAGTAGGTTTCTTACGCGGAAGATGCGGCACAGTCTCATCAAGTATGTAATACATCTCCTCATGGGTCTCGCCTACGGCAAGTCCCCCTACAGCATATCCGTCAAGATCAAGCTCGGATATCTCATCTGCGTTGTCCTTACGCACATCGGCAAGTATTCCGCCCTGGTTGATACCAAACAGGAGCTGATCCTTGTTGACCGTGTCCTCCAGAGTATTGAGTCTTGCCATCTCCGTCTTGCAGCGCTTAAGCCATCTGACGGTACGTGCAACACTTTGCTCGATGTACTTACGTTCCGCAAGTGCCGGCGGGCACTCATCAAATGCCATGGCAATGGTAGATCCGAGATTGGACTGTATCTGCATGCTCTCCTCAGGTCCCATAAAGATCTTGCTTCCGTCTATATGAGATCTGAAGTTAACTCCCTCTTCCTTGATCTTGCGTATGGATGCAAGCGAGAACACCTGGAATCCTCCGCTGTCCGTAAGTATCGGTCTGTCCCAGTTCATAAACTTATGAAGACCGCCCAGCTGCTTGATCAGCTTATCTCCGGTCCTTACATGCAGATGATAGGTATTGGACAGCTCAACCTGGCAGCCTATTTCCTTAAGATCGCAAGTCGATACGGCACCCTTGATGGCACCTACCGTGCCGACATTCATAAAGACCGGTGTCTCTATGCTGCCGTGCACGGTCTCGATATGTGCCGATTTGGCTCTGCCCTGTTCGGCAACTATTTCATATTTCATAATTACTTACGTTTCTTGGAAGCTTCCTGCTCCGCAAGCTTATTTGCCTTTGCAGCCTTGCTTCTTGCATTAAGGAAATTCCAAAGCGGTCCTGTGATAAATACCGAAGAATATCCTCCGCAGACGATACCGATCATGATCGGAAGAGCAAACTCTCTGATTGATGAGGTACCGAAGAGGAAGAGGCAAAGTACCATAACAAAGGTAGTTGTTGATGTAAATATCGTTCTTGAAAGTGTCTCCGATATAGACTTATTAACGATATATGCCGTATCTGCTCCGTAGCCTGCTTCCTTGCGATTACGACGTATTCTGTCGAAGATGACGATAGTCGCATTTATCGAATATCCGACAATGGTAAGTATGCAGGCGATAAAGGTAGTACCTACAGACCACTTGAATACCGCATAGCATGTTATGGTAACCATTACGTCATGCAAAAGCGCAAGCACCGAAGATGACGCGAAATTGATATTCTTAAATCTGAACCAGATGTAGATGAGCATGAATACCGCAGCAAGTGCAATAGCTATAACGGCATCCTTCTTCATCTCTACCGATACGCTTCCTGAGATGTTTTCTGCTGTGATAAGCTCCTTATCAACTCCGAACTTATCTGCAAGAGCATCATTAAGCTTCTCACGTCCGTCCGCATCAAGCGAAAGTGTTCTGATAAGTACTTCGTTTGTTCCGGCAACCTTTGAGATCTGCGGATTGGCGTCTCCGGTTGCCTCTGTTACTACAGGTGCAACATTTTCGGAAAGATAGTCAATATCAAGATCCTCGTTGAAGGTAACATTGGAAGATGTACCTCCCTTGAAATCAAGTCCGTAATTAAACATATCTCCTGTGTTAGCCTTGTTGAGACCCATAGCTCCGAGTCCGCAAACTATAACAAGTATTGATATAGCATAGAAGATCTTGCTCTTGCCGACAAAATCGAAAGGCTTCTCTACAGGCTTCTTAACTCCGAAGAATGCAGGCTTGTTGCAGCCGAGCCAATAGAAAGCATTGATGAGCCATCTTGTAACAAAGAGGGCTGTGATCATCGACAATACGATACCGAGTGCAAGTGTCTGAGCAAAGCCCTTAACAGTACCTGTACCCTTGAGATAGATAACAACAGCAGCGATAAGTGTTGTTACGTTACCATCGACGATAGCAGAAAGCGCCTTGTGGAATCCTGACTGAATAGCCTCCTCGACACTCTTCTTGTTGCCAAGCTCCTCCTTGATGCTGGTGAAGATGATAACATTGGCATCTACAGCCATACCTACCGACAGGATGATACCTGCAATACCCGGAAGGGTAAGTGTTATCTCAAATGCATCAAGCAGTATTACTATAATACCTACATAGAAGCTGAGTGCTACAGATGCAGCCAGACCTGCCATTCTGTATACGATGAGCATGATCGCAACGACAAAAATGAAGCCGATGGCACCTGCCTTAAGAGACAGATCTATAGCCTGCTGTCCGAGTCTTGCACCTACTACGTTTGAACGTATCTCCTTAAGCTCAAGCTTAAGAGCGCCGAGACGGATGGTCTGCGCAAGGTTATATGCCTCATCCTGAGTGAAGTTGCCGGTGATCGAACACTGTCCGCCTGTGATAGCCTCATTTACTACCGGTGCAGATACGATATTATTATCATAGATGATAGCGATCTGCTTGCCTACGTTAGCCTTGGTAGCCTCTGCGAACTTCTTGGTTCCCTCATCTGTGAAGCTTACTCCTACCTCATAGGAATCAGCTGCACCGTTGGTACCCTTTACCATTGATACTCCGGCACTCTTGATATCCGAACCCTCACATACGGTCTCACCGATATTGCCGGTAAGCTTACCGTCGGCGTCATACTCCATGGTCGTGAAGATGAGTGATCCCGGCTTACCGAGTTCTTCAAGGATAGCATTTGCATCAGATACACCCGGAATATCAACGTTGATCCTGTTCGAACCCTCCTGATATACGGATGACTCGTTTGAGTAACCCTCTACTCTCTTCTGGATCTTGTAGATAGTATCTGCCATATCTACGGAAGAAGGATTCTCCTCCTCTGCCTCGTAGGTTATGCTGACACCACCGTCAAGATCAAGTCCGAGCTTGATGTCGTCGGCATTCTTTGCAGCACCGAATAACGCCAATGCCGTAAGAACCACGATGCCGATGACCCAGAGGATCGACTTAAGCTTGCTTTGTTCTTTCATTTAACATTACCTGCCTTACTTTTTCTCTACTTTCAGCATTCGCTGATAAAACTAAAATATCATAGCATATAAGGCCTTTTTTTTCAATGAAGAATACGCTTCAAGGCTTTGTACACAGCATCTCCATTAAAACTTCACTATTGCGTCACATTTTCTGCCTACCATCAAGAAAAAACAAATGAGAGGTGTTTTTATGATCAAAATAGAGCATTTGACCAAATGCTACGGCAGCTTCAAGGCTGTTGACGATCTGTCCTTTGAGATAGACGACGGTCATGTATACGGCTTTCTCGGTCCCAACGGAGCCGGTAAATCCACTACCATGAATATCATAACCGGCTGTCTTTCCGCCACAGAAGGAAGCGTCAGCATAGACGGTCACGATATTTTCGAAGAACCGGAAACCGCAAAAAAGCTTATAGGTTATCTTCCGGAGATCCCTCCGCTCTACGTCAGTGAGACTCCTGAAGAATATCTTCGTTTTGTAGCCGAAGCCAAAGGACTTAAGGGTGACAAGCTTAAGGCCGGCATAGAGGATGTTATTGAAAAGACCGGTCTTACACCTATGCGCGGCAGACTTATTTCTTCATTATCAAAGGGATACAGACAGAGAGTAGGTATAGCCCAGGCTCTGCTCGGAGATCCCAAGCTCATAATCCTGGATGAGCCGACCGTAGGTCTCGATCCCTTACAGATAATCGAGATACGAGAGCTTATCCGTAAACTTGGTGAAACTCACACCGTCATCTTCAGCTCTCACATACTGTCCGAAGTACAGGCCATCTGCGATAAGGTGCTTATACTGTCGCACGGTAAGCTTGTTGCGTATAACACAACAGCCGGACTTGAGGATGTTATGACGGCTTCCGGAAGCATAAGCTTTAAGGTTCGTGCCACAAAGGCCGAGGCCGACGAACTGCTTAAGGGCAATGAACATATCCTAAGCTATAACATTGAGGACGGTTCAGACGGAATCACTGTAAATGCACAGACCGATAAACAGGAGCTTAACGATATCTGCTGTGAGCTTGTCTTAAGCTTTGCCGAAAAAAAGCTTCCTATATACGAGATCAGTTCTCACAAGGCAGATCTTGAAGAAATATTCCTGGAGCTTACAAACTCCGAAGAAAGTGAGGTCAAAGAAGCATGATTGCTGTATTCAGGCATGAGCTTAAGGCTTACCTGCACTCATTTATAACTTACCTGTTCTGCGCATTCTTACTCATATTCACCGGCATTGGAGCAATGCTGTACAATATACAATCCGCAGTTGCCAATTTTGAGTTTGTTTTGCAGTTTATCTGTATAGTAACCGTTGTCATACTCCCTATACTTACCATGCGTATCATCTCGGACGAAAAGAGACAGCGTACAGACAAGCTCTTGTATTCGCTGCCTATAACGGCTTCAGACATAGTTATCGGCAAATTCCTTGCGGCTCTGCTTGTATTCTTTGTTCCGCTTGCCGTGATTGCAACTTATCCGCTGATATTTGCACATTTCGGAGAGGTATATCTGCTTACATCCTATGGTGCTTTGCTCGCATTTTTTCTGATGGGAGCTGCAATGATAGCAGTAGGTATATTCGTTTCGTCTCTAACCGAAAATCAAGGCATTGCTGCCGGCATTACCATACCGGTACTGCTTTTTAACTACTTCAGTGTCAGCCTTGCCGAACAGGTCTCCTCTTCGGCTTTCGGCTCATTGATCGTGCTTATGGTCTGTGCCGCTGTTCTTGCGCTGATTCTCTACTATTGCACAAAAAACGACAATATCGCTTGTGTATTATTTATAGTGATCATTCTTGCACTCGGCATAAGCTATTATCTGAAATCCGATATTTACACAGGACTTGTTCCTGCCATAATGTCCAAGCTTTCATTGTTCTCAAGATTCGCCACCTTTGTAAACGGAGTATTTGATATAGGCTCCGTAGTATTTTACTTAAGCGTTGCGGCATTTTTCTTATTTCTTACCGTACAGTCTCTTGAGAAAAGGAGGTACAACTGATGAAAAATAAAAATGCGCTGCGCGGCGGTATGTATTCACTTGCAGCTACAGCCATAGTGCTTGCCATACTTGTTGTGCTCAATATATTTGTATCTGTCCTTCCCGACAATCTTACAAAGCTTGATATCAGCTCGCAGAAGCTCTATTCGGTAACAAGCAATACAAAGGCTGTTGTCAATGCACTTGATAAGGACGTTGACATCTACTGGATAGTTCAGGACGGCAAAGAGGACGCTGTTCTTGAAAACCTGCTCAATAAATATGATGCCATGTCGGATCATATACATCTGACAAAGAAGAATCCTGATGTATTTCCGACATTTGCGTCACAATATACAGATGATACCGTTGCCAACAACAGTCTTGTCGTTGAATGCGATGACCGCAGCCGTTATATAGGCTTTGACAGTATATATCTCAGTGATATAGATTCGAGCTATTATACACAGAGCTACTCCTTTGACGGCGAGGGTCAGATCACCTCTGCCATTAATTATGTGGTAAGTGATGATTCGTCTCATGTATACACTCTTACAGGTCACGGCGAAGCCGAGCTCACCGACAATCTTAAAAATGAGATCAAAAAGGACAACGCCGATATTGAGTCCATATCCCTCCTTAACGAGGACAATATCCCTGAGGATGCCGACTGCATCATTATCAATGCTCCTGCAAGCGATATTTCCGAGACAGAGCGCGATATGCTTAAAAGCTACGCCGATAAAGGCGGTAAGCTCTTCGTCTTTGCCGGTCCTACACAGAGCGGAACACTCAGCAATCTGTACTCACTCATGGCAAACTACGGAGTTGAGCCTGTAGACGGTGTGGTAGTTGAAGGAGACCGAGAGCACTACGCATTACAGGCTCCGTATGTACTGCTTCCAGATATAGAGAGCAGTGATATAACAGATCCTATCGTTAATGACAATTACAAAGTAGTCGTTGCCATAGCCCAGGGAATGAAGGTATCCGATACCTCTCATGCCAAGGAGCTCTTAGTCACATCCGATGATTCATTCTGCAAGGCTGACGGTCTCAATATCAAGAGCTATGAAAAGGAAGACGGTGACGCATCAGGACCGTTTGCACTTGCTGTTTCCGTAAGCACAGAAAACGACGGCAAGATCATCTGGGTATCCTCCTCGGCATTTACCGACGAGCTCTATAACGCATACTCATCAGGCGCCAACCTTAACTTCTGCATGAATGCCTTAAGCTCGCTTATAGGTGACGACGAACATATAGCTATCAGAACAAAGTCACTCGGATATAATTATCTTACAATAAATGCATCCGACGCCGCTTTGCTTAAAGCAATCATGATAGGCATTATTCCTGCTTTCTTTGTTGCTGCCGGTATTGCCGTAGTGCTTGTAAGAAGGAGAAAGAAAAATGGATAAGCTGAAAAAGTTAGGTATACTGCTTGCCGTACTTGCTGTTGTGTGTATAGCAACCATCATTGTAAGCAGTCATGAGATAAAGAAGGAAAAGATCAAGGCAAGCGACGATATAGTGCTTGAGGTTCCGAGTGATGATGTTACCAAGCTCTCTTGGGAGCATGACGGCAGTAAGCTCTCCTTCAGTAAAAAAGACGGAGTATGGCAGAGTGATGATGACGCAAGCCTTCCGGTTGATGAAGATAAGATAAACGAGCTGCTTAAGCTCTTCGAGGAATTCGGAGTAAGCTTCATTATCGAGGAGCCCGAGAAACTCTCGGATTACGGACTCGATCAGCCCGAATGTACAATAAGCTTCAGTACCTCCGATAAGGATTATACGGTTACACTCGGCGGTTTCAGCACCATGGATCAGGAGCGTTATGTCTCCATTGATGACGGCAATGTATATCTTGTAAAGACCGATCCTCTTGATGCCTTCAACAAGACTCTTGATTACTTTACAAAGTCAGACGAGATTCCTGCCCCTGAGACCGCAGACAGCATCAAAGTATCCGGAAGCGAGATAGATGCAGAATACAGCATCAGCTATGATGTAAATAATTCCGCTGCCTACAGTGATGAGGATGTCTACTATTGCAATGACGAGGCACTTGATTCCGAAAAAGTTAAGAGCTATCTCGAGGCGGTTTCGGAAGTCTCTCTTGATAACTGCGTGGATCATAACTTCAGTGAGGACAAGCTCGGAGACTACGGTCTCGATCAGCCTGTACTCTCTGTCGATATAAGCTATCCTAAGACAGACGACAAGGGCAATAAGACCGGTGAGACCGGTGAATACAGCTTCAGTATAGGCATAGATCCAAAGGACAAGGATAAGTTCGATGCCCAAGGCAAACTATTGGAGGATAGCTCCGAGGACACAGCCGATACAGCATCTGATGCCGACTCCGATAAAGAGAACAGCGCAAGCACCTACATACGCTTTAATGATTCCAAGCTCGTATACAAACTCAGCGATGAGGATTATAAGACTCTTACCGCCGCAAAATTGGGCGACTTCGTAAAATCCGAACTCATTCCTTCCGGATTTGATAAAGCAGAGAGCATAGATTTCGAGCTTGACGGAAATACTTATACATTTACAGGCAATAAGAAGCTTGTAGGCGGAACAGACTGGAGCTATAACGGCAGCTCCGTGGATATAAGCAATATTCAGAGTGCTATAGAAGCTGTTAAGGCAAATGCTGTTACAGATGAGACTCCTGCATTAAAGAAAGAGCTCAGCATACACCTTAAGAGCTCCGACAGTTCTCATCCCGATGAGACTCTCGACATCTATCGTTATAACGGCAGTGACTGTATACTTGTTTCTCCGGGCAAGAACAGCAAGCTGGTATCCCGTAAGAGTGTTGTCGCTCTTTGCGAGGCGGTTTATTCGATAGTTCTGGGATAAACGCCTGATATCCTGTCAAGTCACTTTTTAATATATGCAGATAAGCTTTTTGTCGTCACCTCATCCTGAAGGTGTATGACAAACTCAGGCTTATCTGCATTTTTATCGATTAAAGCCGGAGTGCAGTCGTTTTACAGCTGCTTGCAGCTTAGAA
>JAUNWP010000034.1 GCA_030540255.1 Eubacteriales bacterium
GTTTTTTCTGCATCGGAAGGAGACGCCGTCAGCCCTTTTTCCCCTGCTTGAATACCTGCACGCCCGGTCTCTTTGGCTGCCGCACTGATCTCGGAAAGCTTTATGCTCTCTGGCTTTTTTACTTCAGAGGACGTTGCGGCCCCGACTTCAGATAGCTTCTCCTTTTCTGTATTAGTCTTTTTTGTTTTCTCTGTATTTTTTGTTTTTTCTGCATCGGAAGGAGACGCCGTCAGCCCTTTTTCCCCTGCTTGAATACTTTCCTCGATAGAGGAAACCATATCTGCTCTTGCTGATATATTTGCCCCGCTGTAATTGACTGCAAGTATCGCTACAAGCACGGCTGCCGACAACCTCTCATACCACTTTCTTTTACCCATAAAGTCCTCCTTTATAAGCATTTTGATCTTTTTCTTGATTTTATAATATAGTATTATACACCCACCCCCGTAAAATATCACTATTTATGCGTGAATTCTTACTTAATCGCGCAAGTAAGACCATAGAAAAATGGCTGCAGATAAGGGAAAAACCTTATCTGCAGCCATTCGGTCGTTATGGACCTGAGGGGAGTCGAACCCCTGTCCGAAAACCAATTCCTCGTTCTTCTACTATCATAGTCCGTCGTTATTTATTCGCTTGACAAACAGGTGGCGAACACCCCGTAAGTCAGGCTAAGCTTCATGATACGCCCATATACTCAAAGCTTTGTATAAGTCGTTTCCTGTCAGATCGATGCCCGCAGCTCGCCGGGACAGGTACCCGCGAACGGACACAAGCAGCGCTTAGGCTGCAAGAGCTAATCTATTATCGTTAGCGTTTATATTTAAATTTGAGATTTAACGCATCATCCTGCGGATAGCTTCACCGACTGCATGATCCCCGTCGAAACCGGTACAAGCCCGATGAATATACTATACCGTATATAGTATCCGTCCGAAGATACTCTCCGAACTTTTATTATTATATCCCAACTCCTGTTTTATAGCTACTTACAAAAAACTTACGATAGCTTATGCTTATTCATAATATGATTAAACTGCCGCAGCTGCGACAGAAATCATATTATACACAACTTAATTCATAAGCAATACACCCATCTCACGGCTTAACTATAAACAGCGCCTTTCTGAATCACACTCTGATATTTGCCGACTTAAACTCTCTCTCAAGCTCACGGCGCTGTTCCTTCTTAGCCATGTCCTCACGCTTATCATAGAGCTTCTTGCCTCGGCAAAGTCCGAGCTTAAGCTTGACTCTCGAACCCTTGAAATATACCTCCAAAGGGATAAGTGTAAAGCCCTTTTCTGCGGATCGTCCCATCAGCTTGTTTATCTCGGCTCTGTGCATGAGCAGCTTCCTTGTACGAAGCGGATCCTTATTAAAGATATTTCCCTTTTCATAAGGATTGATATGCATGCCCTCAATAAACAGCTCCCCCTTATAAGCATTGATAAATGCTTCCTTAATGGAGCAATGTCCCTGTCTTATGGACTTGACCTCTGTTCCGAAGAGTTCTATTCCCGCCTCATAGGTCTCATCAACAAAATAATCGTGATATGCTTTTTTATTATTGGCTACAAGCTTTATGCCCTCTTTACCCATAAGCTTCCTCTTATATCCGAATCCTGCCGTCTGCTGCACGGCCTTCATCTTAAGCTGCAGCTGTCCTTTTTATCTGTTAAAATAATGTTCCTCTGCAACAAAATGCAAAGTATTTTGAAGTCTGAGTCACATGACAGCTGCTTCCTATTATCAAATAAGGCAGCCTTATACAGGCTGCCTTAAGCTTAAAATTGCTACTCTTACATTAAGATGTTGAGTGCAAGTGCAAGGATCATGAACAAAACAGTTCCGTATCTGGTAAACTTCTCAAGATTACCTTCCATGCTGCGTCCCTTGTTCTTGCCCCAATAGCTCTCGGCCATACCGCCTATGCTTCCGAGTCCCTGAGTATTTCCTTCCTGCATAAGGATAATAGCGGAAATGATAACTCCTATGATTACATATACGGCAGTCAATACTACTGTCAAAACAGTCATGTCTGTTCTCTCCTATCGAATCGGCATGCGGTTCACCGTACCGCCTTATGCCATAATATATACATCTGCGGCAGAAAATCACAAACTTCTGCCAAACAACTTGACAAGTTTAACACAATATGCTTGCTTCGTCAAGTTTTGCTCTTATATCAGGCAAAAAGCTTCTTGAATCTCTCCATTGCTTCAACTGTACTCTCATAGCTTCCGAAGGAGGTAAGTCTGAAATAGTTCTTGCCGTTCTCTCCGAAACCTGCACCCGGAGTACCTACTACCTGTATCTCGTTGAGCATGTAATCAAAGCACTCCCATGATTCCATACCCTTAGGGCACTCGAACCAGATATAAGGTGAGTTGATTCCGCCTGTGAAAGGAATACCGAGCTCTGTCATTGTATCTGCGATAAGCTTGGCATTTCTCTTGTAGTAATCAAGATTCTCGTTGCAAGCCTTGATGCCTTCCTCTGAGAATACTACCTCAGCTCCCTTCTGTACGATATAAGATGTTCCGTTAAACTTGGTGCTCTGACGTCTTATCCACATCTGGTTAAGTGACATCTCTGTTCCGTCTGAAGCCTTGAACTTAAGTTCTGTAGGAACAACTGTGTAACCGCATCTTGTTCCTGTAAAGCCTGCTGTCTTAGACAGAGAACAGAACTCTATCGCACACTTTCTTGCTCCCTCAACCGCATAGATACTTCTCGGAAGCTCAGGATCTACTATGAACGCCTCATACGCAGAGTCAAAGAGGATAACAGCTTCATTTGCAATTGCATAATCGACCCACTCCTTAAGCTGCTCCTTGTTGTAGCATGCTCCTGTAGGGTTGTTAGGTGAGCAGAGGTAAATGATGTCTGCGTGAACATTCTTATCAGGCATCGGAAGGAAACCGTTCTCGGCATTTCCTGCCATATATATTACATCTCTTCCGCACATGGTATTGGTGTCAACATATACGGGATATACCGGATCCGGACAAAGGATCACATTGCCGTTTCCGAATATATCTGTAATATTTCCGGTATCGCTTTTTGCGCCGTCCGAGATAAATACAGCCTCAAAGTCTACATCAACGCCGTTTCTTTTGTAATAATCTACTACTGCCTGTCTGGTCTCGTCATATCCCTGCTCCGGGCCGTAGCCTCTGAAGGTCTCAGCCTTAGCCATTGCATCAACGCCCTCATGGAGTCCATTGATTATAGGCTCTCCGAGCGGAAGAGTAACATCTCCTATACCGAGACGTATAAGCTTCTTTCCAAGCTCCGGATTCTTCTCGCAATAGCTGTCGATCCTGTGACGGATATCGGCAAATAAATAGTTCTGCTTTAATTTCAAATAGTTCTCATTAAGCTTCGGCATTGTGTTTCTTATTCCTTCCTTAACATTTATCTCTGTAACCGGCTGTTCGACCTTAATATAAGATCCGCGTTAATTTGTTATGAGCGGAGCTCGATATTAAGCGAATTAAGTCCGTTGAGGATCTTATTCATGGCAGATGTTATCTCATCATCGGTAAGCGTATGCTCCTTTGAACGGAAGCTGAGGCTGTAAGCCATTGACTTATATCCGTTCTTGACCTGAGCACCCTCATAAATATCGAAGAGCTTGACATTCTCAAGCAGCTTTCCTCCGCGCTGAAGTATCATATCCTCGATATCTCCGGCACAAAGCTCCTTTGGAACGAGCATAGAGAGGTCTCTTGATACGGCAGGGAACTTGGCAACTCCTTCATGCTTTCTGTCAAAGTCTGTGAATCTTACGATCTCAGGCATATCCAGCACAGCAATATAAGCTCTTACACCCTCCTTGAAGCCGTAGTTCTTGGCAACGATAGGATGAAGCTCACCGATATATCCTACAAGTACACCGTCGTAGTATATGTCTGCCTTACGTCCCGGATGAAGATAAGGTCTGTTGCAGTCTGCATTAAGCTTATAACGCTTATTCATTCCGAGTCTCTCGAAGATCACCTCGATAACCCCCTTAAGTGAATAGAAGTCTATATCATCACCGTAGCCGGCAAGTGTGAGCTGCTCTCTCTCATCCGGAAGCTCTGTAAGCGGCAGTGCCTTAGGAACATAGATATTTGCAAGGTCATACAGCCAGACATTCTCATTTTTATGGCTGTAGTTGAAGCTGAGTGCCGTAAGCATTGCATTCAACGGCTGTGTACGCATTACCGAGAAGTCCTCACCAAGCGGATTATTGATAACTATACACTTTCTGAGATCACTGTCGGCCTGAATATTAAGCATATCAAATGCCTTAGGACTCTCAAATGCGTAGGTCATAATATGGTCAAAGCCTGAAAGCTCTGCTATATTTCTGACCTTCTCATCAACTCTGAGCTTATAAGTAAGCTTACCTGCTGTAGATTCTCCTACAGGAAGAGTATCCTCTATCTTGTCATATCCGTAGAAACGAAGTACTTCCTCTGCAAGATCGCAGGTCGCATAGAGATCACGTCTGAAGCTCGGAACGATTATCTTATTGCTTGCCTTGTCATAAGCAAGCTCTATCTTGTCGAAGATCTTAAGCATATCCTCGGTGCTTATATGTGTACCGAGCAGTGCATTGATCCTATCAGGCTCAAAATCTATTGTTACTCCTATCTCAGGATGCGGATAAATGTCAATGGTACCACCGACAACCTCTCCGCAGCCAAGCTCCTCAACAAGCTCGCAGGCACGATCAACAGCGCTTAAAGCATTTGCCGGATCAAGCCCCTTCTCGAAGATAGATGATGCATCTGTACGAAGACCTGCCTTTTTTGCCGAAAGTCTTACATTGACTCCGTCAAAATTAGCCCCTTCAAATACCACCGTATGTACATTTTCGGTGATCATTGAATTCTCTCCGCCCATAACTCCGGCAATACCTACCGGCTTTACAGCATCATTGATCATCAGTACTGTATGGTCAAGTTCACGATCCTGTCCGTCGAGTGTCTTGAACACCTCTCCGTCTGATGCACACTTAACAACTATCTCATGTCCCTCAAGTGTATCATAATCGAAGGCATGCATAGGCTGACCGTACTCAAGCATTACAAAGTTTGTAATATCTACAAGATTATTGATAGGACGGATACCGCTGTTGCGCAGTCTCTTCTGCATCCATTCCGGAGACGGAGCAAACTTGATATTCTTGACCATTCTTGCGCAATAACGCGGGCAGAGTCTCTCATCTTCAACTCTTACCTTGAGATAGTCATTGATGCTCTCGCTGTTTCCTGTCTCCTTTGGAGTATTGAACTTAAACTCCTTGCCGAATACGGCAGCTGCCTCTCTTGCGATTCCTACTATGCTGTAGCAATCCACTCTGTTTGAGGTTATCTCATACTCGATAACCGTATCGTCAAGACCGAGTGCCTTGATTGCGTCATCTCCCGGCTTAAGACCGAGCTCCTTGATAACTGCATCATTAAATATGTAAATGCCGCTCTCCGGTGCAAGCGGATAAGCATTTCTGTCAGAACCAAGTTCCTCAATGGAGCACATCATTCCGTAGGACTTAACTCCTCTGAGCTCACCGGACTTGATTACTATACCATCCTCAGGCTTAGCTCCTCCGTCGTGTCCTCCTGCAACCTTGCCTCCGTCAAGTACGACCGGAACAAGAGCGCCTACGGTTTCGACTGTGACATTGGGTGCTCCTGTAACAATCTGAACATCTCCGTTGTCATCTACTCCGTCTGCTCTCTCGGCTCCGACATTTACGGTACATACAACAAGCTTATCGGCATTAGGATGCTGAGCAACGCTCTTGATCTCGCCGATATATATCTTGCTGAGATTCTTTCCGAGTTCCTCGGCAGTCTCTACCTTGGTTCCGGAAAGTGTTAATTTATCGGAATACTCCAAAGCTGTACAATCAAGCTCCGGAACATAATCCTTTATCCATGAAAGCGGTGTATTCATTGCTCTCTCCTCCCAATCAGAACTGCTTTAAGAATCTTGCGTCATTTTCATACAGCAGACGCATGTCATCGATCTCATACTTAAGTATAGCTATACGCTCAAGTCCGACACCGAAAGCAAATCCCGTATATTCGTTAGGATCGATACCGCACATCTCAAGTACATGCGGATGAACCATACCGCAGCCGAGTATCTCTATCCAGCCTTCGCCCTTGCAGAAACGGCAGCCCTTTCCTCCGCACTTGAAGCAGCTTACGTCAACCTCCGCAGACGGCTCCGTGAACTGGAAATGATGCGGACGGAAACGTGTCTTGGTTCCCTCTCCGAAGAGCTGCTCTGCGAACTGTGTAAGTGTACCCTTTAAGTCGGTCATAGTAATATGCTTATCTACAACAAGTCCCTCTATCTGATGGAATGACGGGCTGTGAGTTGCATCAATGCTGTCTGATCTGAACACACGGCCCGGAGCTATCATTCTGATAGGAAGCTTGCCCTGCTCCATTACATGTGCCTGAACCGGTGAGGTCTGGCTGCGGAGCAGTATCTCATCCGTGATATAGAAGGTATCCTGTTCATCTCTTGCCGGGTGACCCTCCGGAATATTGAGCTTCGTGAAGTTGTACTCCTGATACTCAACCTCCGGTCCCTCTACTACATCATAACCCATTCCGACGAATATTCTCTCAACCTCATCAAGTGCAACCTGATTAGGATGTCCGTGTCCTGTCTTTTTCTTCTTTGCCGGAAGTGTAACATCTATCTTCTCGGAAGCAAGCTTTGCCTCAAGTGCTGCGGACTGAAGTCTTGACTTGGTGTCCTCTATAGCCTGCTCTGCCTTCTGCTTAGCCTCATTAACGAGCTGTCCGAATGCAGGTCTGTCCTCCGGAGCTATATCCTTAAGCTCCTTCATGATAGAAGTAATACGTCCCTTTTTACCGAGGAACTCAACTCTGATATCATTGATCTCATCAAGAGACTTTGATGCCTTGATCTTAGCCAATGCCTCTTCAGTGATCTGCTTTAATTTGTCTTTCATATCTATCGTTTCCTTAAAAACTGTATTATTGACTTATACTATGCCGGATCAGTCACCCGGTCCGTCCGAATCGCTGTGTCCTCCAAGACTACCCGGACCATCAGATGAGATAACACCTCCTCCGTTGCCGTTACCCGGTGCATCCGAAACATTTGACGAATCAGCCGTAGTAGGAGCCTGGGTTTCTGCCGTAGTCTCATTATTCTGTCCCGACGGGACGCTCGGTCCTATTACTCCCGAATTATTTGTACCTGAACCCGGTCCGTCCGGAGACTCCGATGCGGATTCGCCTGTAGACTCCCCGCTTGATGACTCTGTCTCGGCAACTGAGCTCTCATTAGGATCCTGCTCATAATAGTATTCGATATGTCCCGAATACAAAGCATTATGATCCACATTATTGCTTACGAGCTCACCGTCCTTTTTGATAACAAGACGTGTCTCCCAGGCAGATCCCTCACTTCCGTTCGTAGGTGTCTTACCGCTGTCCGGTGTGATTGCTTTTCTTACCTTTTCTATAGTCTTGGTCTGAGTCGAACTTAAGGAGAATGTGTAACCGTCCTTAAGTATAGGTCTTCCGTATACAGATACAGTCACAGTCTGGTTTGAATAGCTTGCTCTTATACCTATTGCATAGCTGCTCTTATATGAATACTCAGGCTTATTAGGAAGATTTGCAAACCTAAAGTCCGGTCCACCCCAGCTTACTGTAGCATCCATTCCCGGTGTTACATAGCTTGGCTTAAAGGTATGTGACTGTCTTCCGGTGATCTTAAGTCCTGCCTGAAGTACGGCATTGTAAAGTGTTGTCGAAACCTGACAAACACCTCCTCCTACCTCCTGCACTACCTCACCGTTATTGTAAGCCGCTGCTTCTCCGAAACCGGCCTCCTTGGTACGCTGTCCCACAGTCTTGTTGAATGAGAACTCCTCACCCGGTCTTACTATAGTTCCGTTAAGCTTGGCACAGGCAAGTGCTATATTCTTATTTCTGACCGCATTAGATGTGGTCTTGGTCGTAAATGACGCAAGTGTCTTGTACTGACCCGAGATATTGTCGGAGCTTTCCGCCGATATGGAGCTTCCCGTCACGGCTATCTCTGCGCTGTAATCCTTGGAAGCTATTGCAGCCTTGATATCAGACGCAAGCTTATCTCTGTCAGGCTTAAAGCCGTCACGTGAGTTCTCCATGATAAACTTATCGTTTGTACTGTCATAGGAGCCTATGCTTCCGCCGAGCGGCTCGACATACCACATATCCGAAGCATACTTGGCAGCCTTTGCAATCTCATCATCAAGATCTCCGAGTGTAAAAGTATAAACGACTTCATCTGCTGGGGGCTCTGTCTCCGAATCCGACTCAGTTTCTTTATCCTTACTTTTTTTCTTGGACTTTGTCTCCTCTTCCTCTGTACTCTCTACAGTTGAAACAGTTGCACTCTTGTTGTCTTCCTCGAATATCTCATCTACCAGAGCAGGTATACACTCCGCTATCATATCCTTGAGTTCGATACGATCCGATACAGTGATGTCGGAAGGTTCCGTCTCCTCTGTGGATCCTGCTGCCTCCGCATCAGGATTCTCCGGATCTCCCAGTGTAGCAGCCTCTGTTGTCTGATTGATATCAACCTGAGGCTGTACCACATCACCGACTCTTGCGTCCTTATTAATAAGAGCAAGCTCCCACTTGTACTTGGCCTTAACTGCCTCTGTTATCTCTTCCGCATTCATGCCCTTGACATTGATACGGTTATCATCCTCAATACCTGAGCTGCTGTTTATTATTGAATTAAGATCTATAACGGCATTATGCTGAACACGTGAACGGTCTACAGCCTCTGTGGTCGTATCCTCAATATCACTTGTACCGCTGCTGCCTTTAAAATGTAAAACTATCGCAATAATTATTGCCAATACGACAACAACACCGACTCCCATAAGGAGCGGTGTGTTGTTTTTTCTTCTGCTTCTGCGCTTTCTCGATCTGTTGCGTGAAGCAGAGTGATTCATATTATTTCTGCCTTGAGACATAAATACATTTCCCCTAAACGTTGCACTAACTTACTTTACAACGATATTAAATATCTTGCCGGGAACATATATCTCCTTGACAATATTTCCTGTGATCTTGTCTTGGATAAGCTCCCTGGCCTTAGCCATTACAGTCTCCTTGTCTGCATCTGCCTCTATCTCAAGAACGGCCTTGACCTTACCGTTGACCTGTATCGGAACCTGAATGGTGTCCTCCTTGGTCATCTCCTCGTCATACTCAGGCCAAACGGCATGGAATACCGATCCCTCACCGCCCATATCATGCCAAGCCTCCTCGGCGATATGCGGAGCAAAAGGTGCAAGAAGTACCGCAAATGTCTTGAGCGTCTCCTTATCGACTCCTCCGATCTTCTTGGCAATGTCGATAAGAGCATTATTATACTCCATAAAACCGGATACTACGGTATTAAGTGTAAATGCTTCAAGTCTTGAGGTAATATCTCTGATAAGCTTATGTCTTACCGCAAGCATCTCTCTTGTCGGCTCAACATCCTTATCCTTTGAATCCGTTACAAGTCTGTAGAACTTTGAAAGGAATCTGTAAACTCCGTCGATTCCTCTGTCATCCCACTCCGCATCCATCTCCGGCGGTCCCATAAAGAGCTCATAGAGTCTGAGTGCATCACAGCCGTAGGAATTGACCATATCATCCGGTGATACGACATTTCCCTTGGACTTGGACATCTTGATTCCGTTCTTTCCTGTGATCATACCCTGGTTGAAGAGCTTGGTGAAAGGCTCGTCAAAATCAACTACTCCGATATCATACAGGAACTTTGTCCAGAATCTTGAATAGAGCAGATGAAGTACGGCATGCTCTACGCCGCCGATATACATATCTACAGGAAGATACTTGTCTGCCTTCTCACGGCTTACAAGCTCCTTGTCATTGTGTGCATCCACATATCTGAGGAAATACCATGAAGAACCTGCCCACTGAGGCATGGTATTGGTCTCTCTCTTTGCATCAGCACCGCACTTAGGACACTTGCAGTTTACCCATGAATCGATAGCGGCAAGCGGTGACTCACCTGTACCTGTCGGCTCGTAGTTCTCGACATCAGGAAGTCTGAGCGGAAGCTCCTCTACCGGAACAGCTACATTTCCGCAATGCGGACAATGTACTATCGGAATAGGCTCACCCCAGTATCTCTGTCTTGAGAATACCCAGTCACGAAGCTTGAAGTTGACAGTCTTCCTGCCGAGTCCCATCTCCTCAATTATAGCCGGAGCATTCTTCTTCATATCCTCAGAACGCTTACCTGTCCACTCACCCGAATTGATGAGCACTCCGGAAGCTGCGGTATATGCATGCTCTGATACGTCTACGTCCTCTCCGTCCGGAGAAATTACCGGAATGATAGGAAGATCAAACTTCTTGGCAAAGTCATAGTCTCTGTCATCATGCGCCGGAACGCACATTATGGCACCTGTACCGTAATCGGCAAGAACATAATCCGAAAGCCAGATCGGCACTTCCTTGCCTGTAAGCGGATTGATGGCATAAGAACCTGTAAATACGCCTGTCTTCTCCTTATCCTGCATACGGTCTACATTTGAACGCATGGAAGAATCAAAGATGTACTTCTCTACAGCTTCCTTTGTCTCCGGTGTTGCAAGCTTTGACGCAAGTGCATGCTCCGGAGCAAGTACCATAAAGGTTGCACCGAAAAGTGTATCCGGTCTTGTTGTATATACTGTAAGCTTATCACCGTCTGTTCCTTCAGGAGCGTCACTTACAGGCTTTGCGAGCTTGAAATAAACCTCTGCACCGTAAGACTTACCGATCCACTCGGTCTGCATCTTCTTGACCTTCTCCGGCCAGTCAAGCTTGTCAAGATCGTTAAGAAGTCTGTCTGCATACTCGGTGATCTTAAGCATCCACTGTCTTAAGTTCTTCTTGGTAACAGGTGAACCGCAGCGCTCACAGCATCCGTTTACGACCTCTTCATTTGCAAGTCCTGTCTTACAGGACGGGCACCAGTTGATAGGAAATTCCTTCTCATAAGCAAGACCCTTCTCAAACATCTTAACGAAGATCCACTGAGTCCACTTATAGAAATCCGGATCTGTGGTATTAACTTCCATATCCCAGTCATAGAGAGCATTGATCTGATTGATCTGTCTCTTGATGTTCTTGATATTTGAAGCTGTTGAGATTGCAGGATGTACATGATTCTTGATGGCATAGTTTTCTGCCGGAAGGCCGAAAGCATCCCATCCCATAGGATGGATAACGTACTTACCCTTTATAAGCTGATATCTTGACCATGCATCGGAGATAACATAGCCTCTCCAGTGACCTACATGAAGTCCGTTTCCCGACGGATACGGGAACATATCAAGACAGTAATATTTCTCTTTCTTACCGTCGTTCACATTGACAGGATTCTCTTTCCAATATTCCTGCCACTTTTTCTCGATTGCCTGATGGTTGTACTGTGCCATTACATCACACCTCTGTATATAAAAATGTTGCTTAAAAATAGAATCACATTATTTTATGCCTTGGCAGTATCCGGGCGAATACCGAAAACTTCCGCATAATACATAGCTAAACAAGTATAGACTATTAGATTTTTCGTGTCAATGGAAGAAGCTGTACACACTTTCGGCCGCAGCAAGATTCATGCCCTCCGGTTCGCTCAGTTCTTCTATCGAAGCCTTTTTGATCTCATCTACAGACTTGAAATACTTCATAAGCGCACGTCTTCTCACTTCCCCTATACCCTCGATATCGTCAAGTATCGAATGGACCTGTTCCTTGCTGCGCAGGCTTCGGTGGTATTCTATGGCAAACCTGTGAGTCTCATCCTGCACTCTCGTGATCAGCTTGAAGGCTTCCGAGCGGGTGTCTATAGGGATCTCCTTATTATTAAAATACAATCCCCTTGTCCTGTGTCCGTCATCCTTGACCATTCCGCTTACCGGAATATCAAGACCAAGCTCTCCAAGTACCTCAAGTGCTATGTTGACCTGACCTCTTCCTCCGTCCATCATGATAAGATCCGGCAGGGATGAAAAGGATTCCCCCTCTCCGCTTATTCCGCGCTTAAAGCGCCTTGTAAGCACCTCACGCATAGAAGCGTAATCATCCGGTCCTTTTACCGTCTTTATCTTAAATTTGCGGTAATCACTGTTTTTCGGCTTGCCGTCCGCAAACACTACCATTGAACCCACGGAATTCACTCCCGAGATATTGGAAATGTCATAAGACTCGATACGGTGCAGCTCTGAAAGTCCCAGCAGCTCTCTTATCTCTTCCTGAGCGCCTCTGGTACGCTTATCCTCTCTCTTAAGCTTCTCAAAATCCTTAAGCAGCTGATTATCTGCATTTTTAACAGCTAGCTCGACAAGTCTCTCCTTGTCGCCCCTCTTCGGACTGATGATCTTAACCGCTCTGCCCTTGCTTTCGCTCAGCCATTTTTCAAGCAGCTCCTTGTCCTGTATATCCGCCTGCACCCATATCTCCTTTGGTATATAAGGCGTTCCCGAATAAAACTGAGTTATAAAAGCGCTTAAGATGTCTGATATATCATCCTTAGAATCCACCTCAAGATGAAGTGATTCTCTTCCTATCATCCTGCCGTCTCGTATAAAGAAGCACTGTGCGGCAGCGTCATTTCCAAGGATACCTATACCTATGATATCCCTGTCATCCATATTGACATCTGTGACTTTCTGACTTGAAGCAAGTACCTCTATTTCATTAAGCAGCTCTCTGTACTCTATCGCACGTTCAAATTCAAGTGCGTCCGAAGCGGTCTGCATTTTGTCTGTAAGATATTTCCTGACGTAATCATATTTTCCCGACAGAAATTCCACAGCCCTGTCGATATGCCTTCTGTAATCCTCTTCGCTTATAAATGCGTTGCAGGGTCCGAGACACTGCCCCATATGATAGTACAGACAGGGTCTCTCCTTGTAGGTATCCTCAGGCAGACGTCTTGAACATGAACGTATCTTAAAGAGTTTATGCATGAGATCTATGGTATCTCTTACTGCGGTTCCCGAGGTATAAGGTCCGAAATATCTGGATCTGTCCTTCTTGACCTTGCGTGTCATCATTACTCTCGGAAAATGTTCCCCTACCGTTACTTTGATGTACGGATAGGTCTTGTCATCCTTAAGCAGAGTATTATACTTCGGACTGTTCTCCTTAATAAGATTATTCTCCAGTACCAGAGCTTCCATCTCCGAGTCTACGACTATATACTCAAAGCGCCTGATGAGAGAAATCATCTTCTTGATCTTATCGGTCTTGTTTTTATCAGACTGAAAATACTGCCTTACCCTGTTTTTGAGATTTACTGCCTTGCCGACATAGATTATCTCGTCCTTAGGTCCGTGCATAATATAAACTCCCGGCTTAGTCGGGAGTTTTTTTAATTCAGCCTTAATATCGAAAGCATCGGATTCATCTGCCGATTCATCCTCAGACTCCGAACACGGAATATCCGCATCCGAATACTTCGGAAGTCTCTCTTTGTTTACTTCCTTTTCTTCAAATGCAGACTCGTGCGCTGTATCTTTAATATTATCTGTCACATTTTCATCATTCATAAGTAACTATAGGTCCATCCTCAAGCAGCTTTGCTTCATCTTCAGGCTTAAGCTGATCACCGTCCAATGCATTCTGCAATTCCTCCGGAAATGTCTCGCCCTGCTCTCCGAGAGTTTCCTCCGGCGGCAAAGCGGCACGTGATTCCTCTATGCGTTTTGTCTCCTCATCCGCCTCGGAAGGACTTAAGAAAGCACCGTAATCATAGCTGACCGAAGCCGACCAGAGTATCCACTCATCATACCCAGCATCATAGACAGCCTGGATCTGCTGCCTGATCTGCTCTGCACTATATCTGATGTAATTGCCGTCACCGAGCCAGGTAGCCGTAAATGCCTGCAGCCAAGGTCTTATATGAGCCTCGACTCCGTAATCTCCGCCTTGGGTAAATGCCTTGGATATGACTGACCTCGAGCGCTTCAAGGCTCCCAATATTGCCTCATAAGGATGCTTATCCGGCATATCAAGCCCGAAGTTTCCTGCGGCATAGTGCGAAGGATAGATCATAGGACACATATAGTCTGCAAGAGCAGCCATCTGCGGATAGTCCTGACCTACGGATCTTGAGTCTATCTGGCTTCCTATAATAGTACCGAATACATCACAGGAAACAAAAGCATCCTCTTCCTTTATGTGCGAGGACAGATATTCCACGATCTCAGAAATTATGCTTATCTTGTCTCTTCCCTTGGTATCTGCCTCATCAAACACACAGTCCGAAGCTCCCTTGTCTGTGCAAAAACGTATATAGTCGAACTGTATCTCATCAAACCCGTCGGCTATACATTGATCTGCTATGGCAAGCAGATAATCCCAGTATTCCGTCTTGTATGGATTTATCCAGGTATATCCGCTGTTATCCTTGTATATGCTTCCGTCGGCATTGGTCAGGCACCACTCAGGCTTGACATTGCCGATATAAGGATCACGCATGCTTACTATACGCGCTATAGTGTAAATGCCGTGCTCCTTAAATTTCTTCATAAGTCCCGGCATATCCGCTATACATGCATCTACAGAACCAAGCTCATCAACTATACCGACACCCTGCATATCATAGGTGATCCTGCCGTAGTCATCCTTTATATCTATAACAACGGCATTAAGCTCGGTGCTGTCCATCCTGTCCCAGAATTTGGACATAAATTCCTCATTGGCAAGCGGCTTGGATGCAACATATATGCCCTTGACCTTGGTTCGTTCTCTTGTATCTTCCGGTACGGTATCCTCTGCTTCAGTCTCTGCCTCCGTCTCCTTAGCATCACTTTCATTCTGTGTATCACTGAAGGAAATAACCGAGGTCTCCGGCATAGCAGATGCATCATATCCCGGCTCAAGTGCAGCAGGCTCATATCTGCTGCAGGCAGCAAAGCTAAGCACCGAGAATAATGTAAATACTAATACTTTTAATTTATTACCCATATTATAATTACTGCTCCGTTTGAAATATCCATGTGCAGCATAACGCTTTTAAGCAGCTGCTTTCATATATACAGAATTCTCCGATTATTTTTTAACTCATAGGAAATTGCGTCCTATGAGTTAAAATACGCTCCGCGGGATGCGCACTCGCGCGAAGGAGAAAACTGTCGCAAGCGACCGCGCTCGGCGCGAGAATGTGCCAAGGCACATTCTTTTTTATAATTCGCTATCATAAAATCCTACAACAAATCACAAAATAAAACAAGGGACAGGCTGAACGCCCGTCCCTCACCTGTTGATATAACAATAAATAATTATGAATTATTCTTCCTCTGATGCAGCTGCAGCTATTACCGCATTCTGAACATCTGTAGGAGCCTGCTCATATCTTGCAAATTCGTACTCAAAGTGTCCGAGTCCGCCTGTCATCGAACGGATATCCGTGCCATAGCCGTAAAGCTCTGACATAGGTATCTCAGCCTCGATGGTCTGCTTACCATGATGGTTGGAATTCATACCAAGCACACGACCTCTGCGTCTGTTGAGGTCTCCCATTACATCACCTGTAAATGCATCCGGAACGGTAACCTTAAGAGCTGCTATAGGCTCGAGGATAACCGGATTTGCCTTGAGGAAGCCCTCCTTAAATGCAAGTGTACTTGCCATCTTGAAGGCCATCTCCGAAGAATCTACCGGATGATAAGAACCGTCTGTAAGTGTAGCCTTAAGTCCTACTACAGGATATCCGGCCATAGGTCCCTTAAGTACGCACTCCTGAATACCCTTCTCAACTGCAGGGAAGTAGTTCTTCGGAACCGATCCTCCGAATACCCTCTCCTCAAATACATAAGCTGTTGTAAGATCTCCTGAAGGCTCAAACTCCATCAGAACATCACCGTACTGACCGTGTCCGCCTGACTGCTTCTTGTGCTTGCCTCTTACCTCAACCTTCTTGCGAAGAGTCTCTCTGTAAGCAAACTTAGGCTTTGCAAGCTCGATCTTAACCTTATATCTGTCCTCAAGCTTTGACTTGACGATATCAAGCTGCTGCTCTCCGATACCATATACAAGTGACTGACGGTTCTCGGAATCATTAACAAGTCTGAGTGTCTTATCCTCCTCAAGCAGCTTTGCGAAGCCTGCGGCAACCTTATCGTCATCACCCTTGGTAACTGTGGTGTATGCCATATAGGTATACGGAGTATCTATATCAGCCATATTGTAAGCTACAGGAGCATTTCTCTGAGCTACAAGTGTGTCTCCTGTCTGAGTTACGCTCAACTTTGACAAAGCTCCGATATCTCCGGCGTTAAGTAATTCTGTCTCCTTGACATCCTTACCTGTCATGATATAGATCTTGCCAAGCTTCTCATCCTGATCCTTGATGGTATTGTACAAGGTCATATCGGCCTTAACCTGACCTGTAACTACCTTGAACAGGCTGTACTTACCGATAAACGGATCAACGATGGTCTTGAATACAAGTATAGATGTGGAAGCGTCGGAATTACACTTGGCTGTAAATCTCTCGCCTGTAGCCATATCCTTACCTACACACTCTCTGTCGGCAGGTGACGGGAAGTATCTGTTGATGCACTGAAGCAAATAATTCATACCCTGTGCGGCAATACCCGAACCCATAACGACCGGAACAAGATTGCAGGTCTGTACGTCTGCACGGAGTGCATCGTATATCTCCTCAGGTGAGAACTCATCACCCTCGAAATATCTCTCCATAAGCTCTTCGCTTGTCTCTGCAATAGCCTCCATAAGAGAAGCTCTTGCTGTCTCAAGCTGCTTCTGTACATACTCCGGAACCGGAACCTCTACCTTGTTGGAAGCGGTGGTATACTTACGTCCCTTCTGCTTGATAACGTTAACATATCCTACAAACTTACCATCCTCTCTGATAGGAATCTGAAGAGGTGATATGCTTCGTCCGAACTCTGTGGTAAGCTTGATCGTCAGCTCTCTGAAGGACGCATCATCATCATCCATATTGGTAACGAAGAAGATACGCGGCAGTCTGTACTGCTCGCAAAGCTCCCATGCCTTTCTTGTGCCCGGCTCGATACCTGACTTACAGTTTACAACGATAACCGCAGCATCGGCTACACTTACAGCCTCTTCAACCTCACCTACGAAATCAAAATATCCCGGAGTATCAAGAAGATTGACCTTAACCGTCTCCTTCTCATCCGCAAACTCTATCGGAACAACAGATGTTGAGATCGAAAACTTACGCTTTATCTCCTCCTTGTCAAAATCGCTGATGGTATTGCCGTCTGCGACCTTGCCCGGACGTGATGTAACACCCGAAATGTAAGCCAGTGCTTCGATTACCGTTGTCTTACCGGCCCCTCCGTGTCCAAGAAATACCACGTTTCTGATGTCTTTTGTCTCATAAGCTTTCATGATACTAAGCTCCCTTCATAATAGTTTCTATGTATGAGCTTTTATTCTCAACATATTTAGGTGAATT
>JAUNWP010000035.1 GCA_030540255.1 Eubacteriales bacterium
ATAAGGAAGAAACTCATCCGGCAGAAGAGGATAAAGAAGAAGAGAAGAGAGTAGCAGAGGAGAGGGTAGAAGAGAAGCGGCCAGAAGAGAAGTCTGTAGAAAAGACTGAGGAAAAGAAGAAATCTGCACCTAAGAAGAAAAAGCAGAGTGGTCTTGCGGCAGATATGCTTAACGAAATGACTAAGGTTGCAAGTAAGAGTAAGCCGAGAGGAACTATGATCTATATGAGCGAGGATGTTATATCTAAACTTGACGAGCTTATAGAGCAGAAGAGAAATGAAGGATACCGTATCTCAAGATCTCAGCTTGTTAGTAAGATCGTAGAGCAGTCTTTGCAAAATGATGATATAGACTGATAAGGCACTTAACCGTCGGTTTTTCCGGCGGTTTTTTATTTTACCGAAAATTGATCTTTCTTAATAGTTTGGTAATCTATGCTTTATTGATTATATAAGTGCGTACTTATATAATAAAAAGGTAGATTTCATAAATGGAGGCCAGCTATGAGAAAGCGCATTTTAATAGGGCTTACAGCGGGGTTAAGCATCTTATTCGGATTTTCCGCTTTTGCAGCAGATATGAAATATGTCCGCATTGAGAGCAGCACCGATGTTGAAGAGGGCAAGGTAGATGCAGATGCCATAAGCTTTAAACCAATGAAAGGATCTGACTTTAAAATAGAGTCTGAGGACTTTACCAATAAGGAAGGGTATAAGCTTGGGAATCCCGTTATAATATCATTCACACTTAAAGCTGATGATGGAAGTAAATTCATAGATATAAAGCCTGCCGCCTGCCTTATTGACGGAACTGCAGCGTCCGAGGCGAAAATAATGGAGCAGGGAAATAAGCTTGTTTTAAACTATGAGCTTCCGGCTATACATCAAAGGCTTAATAAAGTAACGGATCTTAAGCTTGATGCAGACGGAACTGCAAGCTGGAAGAAAGCCGAGTATGCAGATAGCTACGAGGTTACCGTAGAAGTGCTCACTTCGACAGGCGGAAGATCCATGTACAGAAAGTTTAAGACAGATAAAACAAGCATTGATCTTTCAGATTCTATTTTTGAAAAAGAAGGTGACTATGTATATTCCGTAGTAGCAACGGCAGATGCATATTACCTTGATGATTCCGAGAAAGCGCTTTTACCGGTAGGTTCGTCAAGACTTGTCTCAAAAGAAGATATTGGAGAACCGATAAGCTGCCTTGATAAAGATAAAGGCCGGGCAAGGATAGCAAACGAGTATGTAGCCGGAAAAGAAGTAAATATAGGCGGAGCATATTATTACTTCGACGAAAACAATACCTGGATAAGCGGATGGAAAGAGTTTTCGGAAGGCTGGAAGTATTACGATCCTGAAAGTCATAAAAGAGTTAAAGGCACAAATACGATAAACGGGGCTGTTTATTATCTTGATAAAGAGACCGGAATCATGCAGACGGGATTTGTTGAAACGGAAGATGGTGAAAAGTTCTTTTCGGAAGACGGAAAGCTTACTACCGGATGGGTAAACTTTGAAGGTGATGTTTACTATATAGATAAGGACGGACGAAAAAGCAGTAAGAACCTTATCGACGATAATAATAAAACATACATTTTTTATAAAGACGGAAGGCTTGTAAGGTAAGTAGTATGAGAAAGATAAAACAGACCATAGTTGTCGGTATGGCTGCTGCCATGCTGTTATCAATAAAAAGCTTCGCAATGACGAGCATTCAGGGAATCAATCTGTATCTTGATTCGGCAATAACGGAAGGAACGAGAAGCACAGATGTTTCGGTATATACTACATCCAACCGTTATGAGGTCCAGAGCGTAGTTGTAAATAATGTGCCTTCGCAGTCCTCGGACGGATGGAAGGAGAGTGCGCAGCCAAAGCTTACCATTAAGCTTAAGATAGAAGATAAGAACAATTTCAGATTTGGAAACGTAAAGAAGGATGATGTAGTGATCTATGCGGATCAGGGGGATTCGAGTGAAGCGAGCGTTACAAGCGTAAGTAAGGATGAAAAGGCAGGAGTTCTTACCATTAAATATACAATGGCACCTTTAGACTCCATGGAGGAAGAAGAGTATGATCTTTATACGCATGATACATCATGGGATACATTGACCGGAACAGCTCACTGGGATAGCGGCGCTGATGCTAAATACTATAAGCTGAATCTTTTCAGAGGAAATGAAACTGCAGCAAGTGTTTCAACTACAAATACCAGCTTTTGCTTTGCGAAGTATTTTACCAAGGGCGCAAATTACAAATTTACAGTCCAGGCATACAGAAACAGTAATAAGAAAGGAAATGTAGCTTCATCATCCGTATTTAAAGTAAGTACGCTTGAAGCAAAGGATATCGTTAATAACTACGGCAAGGAGACAGACGCAAGTACGAACGTAAAAGATACTGCGAGCAGTCAGAACAAGATCATGAGCTCTGCTGCCGGAGGACCGGGAAATACCGCAGGAAGCTGGCAGAAAAATGATAGGGGCTGGTGGTTTGTAAAAAGCACAGGTGGTTATCCTATAAATCAGTGGGAGTATATAAACGGCAGATGGTATTACTTTGATAATGAAGGATATATGAAGACCGGATGGCAGAATATAGATAATCAGTGGTATTACCTTGACCCTGTAAACGGTGACATGTGGGTAAGCCGCAAAACGCCTGACGGTTATAACCTGGATGCTTCCGGAAAAATGGTATCAAACAGCGCAATCATTTCTGATCAGACTTCAACAAGCGGTTCATGGCAGAAAAATGATAGGGGCTGGTGGTATCTGTATTCTGACGGAACATGGGCGCAGGGCTGTTGGAAAATGATAAACGGAGCCTGGTACTACTTTGATAAGGAGGGCTACATAAAGACCGGATGGCAGAATATAAATAATCAGTGGTATTACCTTGATCCTGTAAACGGTGATATGTGGCATGACAGAATGACACCTGACGGCTACTACTTAAATGCAAAAGGGAAGTATATACGTTAAATAGCAACAACAGAAATAGGGGAAATAGATGAAAGAAAAAAGATTTATACCGAGAGGAAAATATTATTTATCTTTATCGGTACATAATAACGGAATTGGTTATGCCTGCACAGACGAAAACTACAAGGTATATGAAGCAGCAAGACATCCGTTAATAGGAAGTTATTTATTTGATCCGGCTGAAAGCGCTGCTGACAGAAGGCTTCACAGAACTACGAGAAGGAATTTAGGAAGAAAGGCCGGAAGGATCAATTTCTTAAATCAGAAATTTGAAGATGCTATAAATGCTGTTGACCCGTTGTTTTTCAAAAGACTGAGCGAAAGTTTTTATAAAGAAGAAGATAGGAGCGAAGAGAATAAGCAGAAAAATACGCTGTTTAATGATGATAGCTATAAGGATGCGGATTACAAGAAAGAGTATCCTACTATATTCCATCTTCAGTCAGAGCTTATTCATAACAAAAACGAGCATGATGTTCGTTTAGTATATCTTGCCATTGCAGCCATACTTAAGAACAGAGGCAACTTCTTACTTTCAAACGTTACATCAAATGGTAAGGTGTCGGTTTCCGAGTGTTTTGATAATTTTAAAAATGCTGCCGAAGTCGTAGGATTAATGTTTGAAAGCCTTAATGAAACTGATGTGCTTCCGATCCTTAATCATAAATCATTAAACAGTAAGGATAAGGTTAAGAAGCTTTGCGAGATAGGAGGCTTTAAGGCAGCATCGCCTGAAGGAGAGAGCGTAAAGCTTCTTGTAGGAATGAAGGCAAATGCCAAAAAGATCTTCGTTCTGGCTGAAGGACTTGAGGATATAAAGCTTCAGATTTCATCCGACGAATATTCAGCTCTGGCAGAAGAGATCGGTTCTTTAGTCGATACGACTGCGGCAGATTTTTTAAACAGCGTAAAGATGCTTGCTGATACAGTTGCTTTGGAGAAATTCATGTCTGTTTGCGATTATATAGCAGATGTTAAAATGCTTCAGTATAACGAGCATAAGGCTGATAAGACGCTCTTAAAGAATGTCTTAAGAAAATATAATCCGAAGGCATACGATTATATATTTAACGGAACAGGAATTGATACCTATAGTGCATATGTGGGAGTAGTCAGCCATGAAGGCGAGAAGACCACTGTAAGAGACGGTTCGAATGAAGCTTTTTTCAAGAGAGTAATGAAGGATCTTGAGGAAGCCGATCAGAACGATCCGGATGTAAAAACTATTCTTTTTAAAGCTGAGAACGGAACATTGCTTCCTAAGCTTCGTACTGCCGATAACAGAGTTTTTCCTAATCAGCTTTATGTTGCTGAGCTTAAGGCGATTCTTACCAATGCCGAGAACTATCTTACTTTCTTAAAGGAAAAGGATGAATCCGGACTTAGTGTATCCGAAGAGATAATATCTATGGCATCATTTAAGATACCGTACTTCGTAGGCCCTCTTAAGCACTTCATTGATGAGAACGGAGAGACTACTAATGCATGGTTTGTGCCAAAAGAAAAGTCATCTGAAACAGGTCCTATACGTCCTTGGAATATAGAAGAGCGTATCGACATGCATAAGACTGCTGAGGCTTTTATCAATAATCTGGTCGGAAACTGCACATACCTTGTCGAGTATAAGTGTATACCGAGTGATGATCCGCTTTACTCTAAGTTCAAGATACTTAACGAGATAAACTCTATAAAGATAAATGAAGAGCCTATTCCAGTTAAGCTTAAGCAGGAGATCTATAACACTCTGTATGCCGGAGGAAAGAAGTGCTCATTCGATAAGCTTATAAGGTTTCTTATAAAAAAAGGATATCTAAAGGATAAGGAAGATTCACTTCTTATAAGCGGTATCGATAAAAAGTTCTCTAATCAGCTTACTGCTGAAGCAAAGTTAAAGAACCTTATCGATCTTAACGCAGAAGATGCAAATGAGATCTTAACGGATATAGTATATTTAAGTAACATATACGGCGATTCCAAGAAGTACTTTAAAGATGCTTTGGAAAAGAAGCATCCCGGCAGGTTTGATGAAAAAACTCTTAACCGTATCGCAAATGTATCATTCAGCGGTTGGGGAGAGCTTTCAAGAGAGTTCCTTATGCTTGAGGGCGCGTCTACGGAAGACGGTGTGATCCGAACTGTTATTGATGCCTTGTGGGAAACAAACGATAACCTTATGCAGCTTCTTAGTTCGAGATACACATACGCCGAAGAACTTATGGCACTTAATCCGGTAAGGTTTGCCGACATTAAGGCTATAACATCAAAGGACCTTGATGCACTGTATCTAAACAACACGCAAAAAAAGATGCTGCTTCAGTCTTTAAAGATCATTAATGAGCATATAGAGGAATTCGGACACGGACCTGAAAGACTTTTCATAGAAGCGTATGAAGAGGATGATAAACGCTTAAATACAAAGTCACGTAAAAGCACGCTTATGGAACTTTTCAACGGACTTGGTAAAGAAGAAAGGGCTTATTGGCGTAATAAGCTTTCCGAGTACAGCGAGAATGAACTTAAGAACCGAAAGCTTTATCTGTGGTTCATGCAGCTTGGTAAGTGCATGTTCTCCGGAGAGGATATAACAGAAGCAGAGCTTAAGGCCCCGCATTTCAATATTGATCACATATGGCCTAAGCACTATATAAAGGATAATTCTATCCATAATAACCTTGTTCTTTGCAGGTCTACTATAAACCGTGATAAAAAGGACGGTCTGGTTCCGCTTAAGATGCAGGAGGAACAGTCTGAATACTGGCTTAAGCTTTTAAAATGCGGATTAATGAGTGTTGGGAAGTATTCAAGGCTTACAAGGAAGGAGGCATTTACTGATACTGAAAAGGCTGCGTTCATCCAGTCGCATCTTGATGATAAGAGAAGAGTCACAAAAGCATTGAGAACTGTCCTTTGTGAAGCATTGCCTGAGACGGAGGTTATCGCGGCAAAAACTGCTGACGTCGAGGACTTCAGAAATAAGTTTAAGCTCTATGAAAACAAATACGCGCAGTATTCTTATGCCTTTGATGCATACCTTGCTACTGTGGTCGGTAATTGTTATCATGTTAAGTTCACAAAGGATCCGATTAACTTTATTAGAGACGCTGTGCGTTATCCTAAGAATCCTTTGTATACCTATAACATGGAAAGGCTCTTTGATTTTAATATCATAAGAAATGATGATGTAGCATGGATATGCGACAGGAAATCGGGAACTTTAGCAATGATAAATGAAATGCTTTTGAAACATCCAATGGTTTCAAGGCAGGCTGCGGAGATAAACGGCTCAATAACGCGCAAGATCACCTTATGGCCTGCTGAAGTATGTAAGCCGGACGTATATTTACCGATCAAATCAGATCCTAGGCTTGATGTTTCTAAGTACGGCGGACTCGTTGATATTAGAACATCCACTATGGCACTTATCGAATATACATCTAAGAAGGGTGAGAAGGAGAGAAGCCTTGAGGCTATCCCGGTAATACTTGGAAAAGAGCCGACAGATGAACAGATAGCTAAAAAGTGCGCAGCACAACTTAAGATCCCGGCAGAAAATATCCGCGTTATAATTAGATCTATCCCTCTTAAATCAAGAGTAAAGATAGACGGATGTTACTACTTCCTTGGCGGTAAAAGCGGAAATGTCATAGCACTTGACTTTGCAAGCTTCTTAAATATCAAAGATACGTTCTACCTTGCAAAGATAAGAAACGCTGTAGCAAGAGATAATTTTGAAGAGACAATGATAGTTTCTCCAAAGAATAAGCTGCGTGTGCCTGTTCTAAGTGCTGAAAAAAATATTAAAATGTATGACTGCATTTTAAATAAGTACCAGAGCGGAATGTATGCTAACAGTTTCGGAATAGTTTCAAAGATCATTACAGCTAAGCGTGAGGACTTTATAAAACTCCCGATCAAAGAGCAGTGCATTGTTCTTGATAATCTGTTGATGTACTCTTACGGTAAGACAAGAAGCTGTGATCTTTCACTTCTTGGCGAAAGCGTTCATGCCGGATCGCTTGGTGTGCCTAAGGTCATCACAAAGAGGAGAGAGTTTATTCTTTATACATCGACTCCTTGCTGTACGCATAGTGATGCGGTGGATCTGCTTACATTTAGGGCTTAATAAATACTACACTTGCTCCGTGGGATTGGAACGAAATTCCTTTCCTGCGGAGTATTATTTTGTGGCAAATTGATGTGTAAGTTATGGCAAAGGTGATGTTGACATTTATATCAAAGCAATATATGATAGTGATATAAATGTGGAATAGGTGATTGATATGGAGATAAATTCGCTAATACTTGAAGAAATAAAAAAGAATAACAATATGATTACTACAGCGAAAGTTGTAGAATTAGGTTTTTCTCGCTATCTTCTTACCAAATATGAGAAAGCGGGTCTTTTGGAACGAGAGCGACAGGGTGTGTATATTCTTCCGGATTCAGTTCACGATGATATGTATACACTTATGCTGCGTTCAGATAAAATTATTTTTTCGCATGATACAGCACTTTTTCTAAACGGATTATCGGATAGGACGCCGTTTATCCATTCTGTTACAATACCAAATAATACAAGAGTTTCAAATGTTATAAAAGAGGAATGTACCTGTTACTATATAAAACCGGAGTTACATCAGTTAGGTGTTTGTACCAGAAAGACCACATTTGGAAATGCGGTTCGTTGTTATAATGCAGAACGTACTATTTGTGATGTATTTCGTTCCCGAAGCAGACTTGATGAAGAAACGGTTATCAGTGCCATAAAGAATTATGCTGCTTCAACAGATAAAGACCTTAATCTGTTAGCGGAATATGCTTCGCAATTTGGCGTGGAAAAGGTATTGAAAAGTTATTTGGAGGTATTGTTATGAGCTCGAAAGCAATGAGCCTGAAAGGAAGAATCAAGAATTACGCAAAGAGAAACAACATTGCAGCGCAAGTGGTTCTTCAGAATTATATGTTTGAGCGTTTTCTGGAAAGATTGTCTGTATCAGAATATAGTGAGAAATTCGTTGTTAAAGGCGGAATGCTGATTGCTGCTATCGTTGGGCTTGACACCAGATCAACAATGGATTTGGATACTACTTTACGCAATTTACCTTTGACAGAAAAACAAATTTTGACAGCCCTTGACTCCATCTGTGAAATTGATTTGAACGACGAGGTTTCTTTTGAGATAAAATCAGTTACTCCAATTCGCAAGGATGATGTGTATGGAGGTTATTGTGTTAGGCTGAATGCTAACTATGATACGATCATTACGCCGCTTTCCATAGATATTTCAACAGGGGATATTATTACTCCATCTGCTGTTAAGTATGAGTTCACAGGTATTTTTGATGAAAAAATCAAAATTTCATTGTGGGGCTATAATATAGAAACTGTCATGGCAGAGAAAGTGGAAACGATTCTGAGCCGTGGAGTATTTACTACCAGGACGAGAGATTTTTATGATGTATATATTCTTGGAACTACGCAGGAGTACAACAAGGAAATTTTTATAAAAGCACTGAATGCTACAGCATTACATCGCGGGTCATTAGAAAAGATTGCTGATGTAAATGAAATTATTAAGCAGCTTTCTTTTAGTGCCGGTCTAAACGATATGTGGGTGAAATATCAGAAGAAGTTTGCTTACGCGAAGGATATTACTTATGCTGACATAATGGATGTGTTGAAACAATTGTTTTTAAAATAAAAAAATAGCTGCAAGGGAAACGTAAGCTAATGCCTTTGTTATGTCGGCATCCATGGAAAATACAATAAGGACGGGTGACGGGGTAATAGGATCGAGATTAAGCTATTCCTTGTTAGGCGAACCGGAGAGAGGAGATGTTGTCAGTTTTAAGTTCGGAGTCAGATGCAGAAAATGCAAGGCACATATCGAAGGCTTTGATAATGAATTCTGCCCATATTGTGAAGCGAACTTAAGTCATGCGAGGAAGCTGCATTATGTAAAGCGTCTTATCGGAATGCCGGGGGATCATATAGAGATATCGGGAGATCCCATAAACGGAGGCAAGGTATATATTAACGGTGAGGCGCTTGATGAACCATACCTCAAAGAGGATATGAATTATATGGGGAATTTCACTTACGATGTACCTGAGGGAGAGTATTTCTTTCTTGGCGATAACAGGAATAACTCGAGGGATTCAAGATATTGGGAACATCCCTATATAAAGAGAAAAAATATCGAAGCAAAAGCTGTTTTGAGCTATTGCCCTTCATTCAACTTTTTTGAAGTAAAATTTCTTTAAATAATTTAGAATGATTTTGAGCTCCGGCAGGAATGATCTGTCGGAGCTCAAGTTTTAGGCTTCAGTTATTTTCAAAAAGTCTGATGTATTTTTCAACAACCTCCTGTGTCCATTCACGCTGCTTAAGGGAAAGTACGGAATAGTGAGGATGTTCGGTCTCGAGGTATTCGCGGGTACGTGAGATGACGTATTCGGAGATCTCGGTGTTGACATTGATCTTGGAAATGCCGCAATTGATACACTCGATAAGCTTGTCCTCAGGAGTGCCGCTGCCTCCGTGGAGTACGAGAGGGATACCTGCGGCTTCATTGATCCCGGCAAGTATGTCTGTACGAATATTCGGAGTTCCCTTGTACATGCCGTGAACTGTACCTATTGATACCGCAAGAGCATCCACGCCGGTGTAGCGTATGAATTTTGCTGCATCCTCAGCCGAGGTGTAGATCTCCTTATCGTCGGCGCTGCCCTCGTGAGAGCTTTCGCTTGCGGCAAGGGAGCCTAATTCTGCTTCAACAGTAACATTGCTGTCATGTGCAATATCGCAGATGTCCTTGGTGTTCATTACATTTTCATCAAAGGAAAGCTTGCTTCCGTCGTACATGACCGAACCGAAGCCAAGGTCTATAGCTTTAAGTACTGTGAGCTTATCGCTGCAATGATCGAGATGGAGACATATCGGAACGGAATGCTCCTTTGCAACAGCCTTGGTAAGAGCGACAGCGGTCTCAAGCGACATATTGCTGAGATATTTTGCTCCGAAGGAGACTATTACAGGAGACTGCAGCTTTTCGGCTGCATCTGCTATGCCTGCAAGTGTCTCAAAGTTGTACCAGTTAAAGGAGCCTATAGCCTGATGTGAGCTGTAGGCTTCCTTAAGCATATTACGAAAATTAACGTACATATATTTTCCTCTGTATTGTAAATGTTCAGCCAAGGAGCTTCTGTGTCATTTCCTTAAGCGTATCGGCCTCTCCGACATTACCCGGGAATATAACATAAGGGATACCGGGCCACTTGCTGCGATTGCCTGTCTGCCATACCGGGATGCCGGGACCTATCTGTCCGAGCACATAGGCACGCATAACTCCGAGAGCCTTGACACCTATATCGCTGGAGGTAATGCCGCCCTTTGCGATAACAAAGGCAGGTCTTACATTGAGCTTGCCTACAAGATTTTGAACGGCATCGGAGATCTTGACTGCAAGTCTTAACTCATCCTCCTTATTGCCGGTGTCGGCGGTGATAAGTGCACGTGTGGTGTAGCAGCAGACGGTCTTACCCTCGGAGATGTATTTCTCCTCTAATTTCAGACAGCGCTCAAATTCAGCCTGAAAAACCTCATCATCCTTGACAAGATTTGCGTTAAGCTCAATAAATTCGATATCCTTGATCTCCTTGAGGTGCTCAAGCTGTTCACTTGTCTTATTGGTATGGGAACCGACTACTATTATTCCTCCGTTTGCGGAATTGTCAAATATCATCTGCTCACGTGTAAGGAACGGCTGCAGCTTGATATTGGCAAATACCTTGACAAAGGCCGCTGCTGAACGAAACATGAAGGTCTTGCCCTTTGCCATGGCTCTGTAGAGAGCAACACAGAAGACTTTGACATCCTTACGGGAGATGGCATTTACAACTACCTTATTAAAACCGGTCACAGACATGAGCTGTGACTCGATCTTGTCGATGTTCATATCATGGATATCCTCAAGTGAGATACAGACAACATCCGAAGCCTTGTAGCGGCCGTGAGTCTTTTCCTCAACATAACCCGGAAGTGTCTCTGCGGAATATCCGAAGGTCTTGTCCTTGGCGAACTCTGTCTCATTGGCTGATACGAGTTCATCACCGTAACGTACATAGTGAACATTATCAATGGTGAGTCTGCCTCCCTCCTTGAAGAAAGGACACATTATCTCACCGTCGACTTTTTTGCCTGTATGCTTTTCAAAGCTGTCCCTAAGTATCTCGGTCTCAAGAGGCCAGTGCCCACGCAGTATGCTGTCTCCGCGGCTGATGATGATATACTCTATGCCGGTCTCCTTGGATACCTCTTCGATAACATCCGCGATCTCATTATGAGCCTTGATCGTCTGTTCTTCGGTAAATGCTCTTGAGTTTGTGAGGATAAAGAAGATATGTTTTTCCTCGGCAAAACCCTGTCTGATGCTGTCCTTATCCCAGTGAGTATATACAGCAATATCATGTACGGTCTGCACACCTGTCGGATCGTCGTCAAGAACTATTATCTTCTTGGGATTCTTGGCGATCTCTTCACTGAGGAGAACGTTCATGTATTCCTCATCGATCGGTTTGTAATTGTTTACTACATCAGCACTAAGACGCATTTCACACCTCGTTAAAAAAAACACAATAAAATGCCGAAGCACCGGCTTCCATTCATATACTGATATGGAAACTTAAAGCGTTCGGCATTTGTCGGTTCATAATTAATTACTTACAAAATGATTATTTACTCTTAACCTCGACGTCTGCAAGACTCTCGAAATAAGTAACATAGCTTGACTGATCATCCATGAAGTGTCCGTGAACCTTGAGAGTCTGAAGGATCTCAAAGAGCTGAGCCGTATACGGAACAGGGCACTCGATCTGATGAGCTGTCTTGAGTACATTGGTGATGTCCTTGTGGTTGACCTTAACGGTACCGCCCGGAACAAAGTTACGTGCAACCATCATAGGAAGCTTGGCATCAAGTACGCAGCTGCCTGCGAGTCCGCCTCTGATAGCCTCATATACCTTGACAGGATCTACACCTGTCTTGGCAGCAAAGGTAAATGCCTCGCCTACGATGGCAATGTTGTTATTGACTATGATCTGGTTAACAAGCTTTGCTGTTGAACCTGCACCCGAATCTCCTACCAGAAGAACCGAGCTTGAGAATGCATCGAGTACCGACTTAGCGATATCGAAGGCTTCCTGATCTCCGCCGACCATGGTAGCAAGTGTTCCGTCGACAGCCTTAGGCTCTCCGCCTGAAACCGGAGCATCAAGGAACATAAGTCCTTTCTCCTTTGCAAGCTTGTAACATTCCTGGGATTCGATAGGTGTAACAGAGCTTAAATCAACAAGTACGGTACCCGGCTTGGCTGTTGAAGCAACACCGTTCTCGCCGAACATGACTTCCTTGGAGATAGCACCGGTAGGTACCATTACCATAACAACATCACATTCCTTGCCGAGATCTGCGTAGCTTCCGCAATTTGCACCGAGTGCAACGAATTCCTGAACTACCTTCTCGTCAAGTGCGTTGACAGACAGCTCGAAGCCTGCCTTAAGTATATGCTTACACATGGGATTGCCCATGATACCGAGTCCTACAAAACCTACTCTCATCTTAAATGATCCTTTCTCTTGTTCACACAAAAATCGAAGGGTATACCCCTAACCCTTCATAATCTTCTCCCAAACTTAACGTGTTTGATTATATCAATATTTGGTAAAAATGCACAGTGAAATACAAAAAAAGTACGTGAAAAAAAGCAAAATCAAAATGCTTGCATACTATATGAGTATGTGATATACTTACACAGCTTGTTTTACGGAGTTATTTCCGTTATTATTGAAAATATTCGTGGGGCTTCTCACGACAAAACTATCGGCGGTCGGTAATCGCTGATTTAAAAGAAAGGTATAATATCATGAGAGCAGAAGTTCAGCCAAAGTACTATCAGGCAACAGTAACATGCCATTGCGGCAACACATTCACAACAGGTTCAACAAGACCTTCTATCACAGTCGAGATTTGCTCAAAGTGCCATCCGTTCTACACAGGTAAGGAGAAGGCATCTGCAGCAAGAGGACGTGTTGAGGCATTCAACAAGAAGTACGGTGTTAGATAATTTTAGTTTCACAGACATTGAGGGGATCGGGCTGTTGCAGTCCGATCCTTTTGTATATGGATATTGATATGTTTGAGGAGAGCAGATGAAATACAGCGGTATCGGCGGACAGGCGGTTATTGAAGGAATTATGATGAGGAACGGTGACAGATATTCTGTTGCCGTGCGTAAGCCTGACGGTGAGATAGCTGTTGAGGTGACGGAGAGAGTGCCTCTGACATCAAGATATAAGATAGCGTCGCTCCCTTTTATCAGAGGAAGCTTCAGCTTTGCCGAATCTCTTATAGTCGGTATGAAGACTCTTATGTTCTCGGCTTCGTTTTATGAGGATGACGAGGGGGAGGAACCGGGCAGATTCGAACAATGGCTCGAGAAGACCTTCGGTGACAAGCTGGATAAGCTGATAATGACGGTGTCTCTTATATTGTCTGTGATCATAGCAATGGTAGTATTTATGTGGCTTCCTCTTGCTATAGCGGGAGTACTGAAGAAGTTTATCGTCTCTGATACGCTTATCGCTCTCCTTGAGGGTCTTATCAGAGTTATGATATTCATTATATATATCAAGCTGATATCAAGGACCGAGGATATAAGACGCACCTTTATGTATCACGGTGCAGAGCATAAATGTATCAACTGCATAGAGCACGGAATGGAGCTTAATGTTGATAATGTCGCTGTGTCCTCCAAGGAGCACAAGCGCTGCGGAACGAGCTTCATAGTTATAGTAATGATAATAAGCATACTGTTCTTCATGGTCGTCAGATTTGATTCTCCCATATACAGACTGCTTTCACGCATAGTTTTGCTGCCGGTGATTGCAGGCGTGAGCTATGAATTTTTAAGGATAGCAGGCAGGAGTGAATCGAAGTTAGTCGATATATTGTCACGTCCGGGAATGTGGATGCAGGGGCTTACTACCCATGAGCCTGACGACAGTATGATAGAGGTAGCTATAGCTGCTGTAAATGCGATATTTGACTGGAGAGCCTATCAGAAAGAGGAGTTTCCCGACGGCCCGGATGCCTTGGGAAAGGAGCTACTGATAAAAGCAGGCGCAAGACATAAGGATAAGTCCGATATATAAAATATGAAGCTGAGAGATTTGCTCGCAGAGGGCACGGAAAAACTGAATAAGGCCGGTGTGGATAATGCCGAGTTTGATGCAAGACAGTTGTTGATGAAGGCATACGGAAAGACAGCGGCAGAGCTTCTTGCGGATCTTAACAGGACGATATGCACCGGGGCGGATGGCGGAGCAGAGCCTGCGGACAGGGAGTTTTGTCCGGGAGACTGCGGAGCAAGGATAAGCTTTGACGAATATATAGAAAGAAGATCCAGGCACATACCTTTGCAGCATATACTTGGGACTGCTTCCTTTATGGGACTTGATTTTAAGGTGAGTCCTGATGTACTCATACCGAGACAGGATACAGAGACTCTTGCCGAGACAGTGCTGGGCGATGAAAAAGATAAGGATATAGCGCTTCTTGATCTGTGTACGGGCTCGGGCTGCCTCGCAATCGCACTTAAGAAGCTGGGAAATTACAAAAAAGTCACAGCTTCCGATATAAGTGAGGCTGCACTTAAGCTTGCGGTTGAGAATGCCGCTTTGAACAAAGCCGGGATAGAGTTTGTTCACAGTGATATGTTCAAAAGTATAAGCGAAAGCTTTGATGTGATAGTTTCTAATCCTCCGTATATAAAAACGGCTGTCATAGCAGATCTTGATACAGAGGTAAGGGAGTATGATCCCATGTCGGCACTTGACGGAGGAGAGGACGGCCTTGATTTCTACAGGATAATAGCGGAGCAGGGAGCTAAGGTGCTTAAGCCGGGAGGACGCATTTATATGGAGATCGGTTACGATCAGGGTGAAGCAGTGAGCGAACTGCTCAGAGCAAACGGATTCTCCGGTGTGAGGGTCATAAACGACCTTATTGGTAAGGACAGAGTTGTTGCAGCAAGACATTTGCAGTAAAAAGGGACTTATATGCGCGGAATCGACAGAATAAAGGATATAGTCAGACATTACGAGGAATTGATGAATGCGCTTGCGGAGCCTGGTGCGGCGGATGATGCCGAGAGGTTCAGAAAGCTGCTCAAGGAGCAGGCTGAGCTTCAGCCTATAACCGAGGCGTATAAGCGTTATGAACAGGCTGAGCAGGATGCCGGGGCAGCTCTTGATATGCTTGAGCATGAAAATGATGCGGAGCTTCGCGATATGCTTAAGGAGGAGCTTAACGGAGCGAGAGCACAGCTTGAAGAGTCTGAGAAGGAATTGCAGATATTGCTGCTTCCAAAGGATCCCAATGACGACAAGAATATCTATATGGAGATAAGAGCAGGAGTAGGCGGAGATGAGTCTGCTCTGTTTGCTGCGGATCTCTATAGGATGTATACGAGCTATGCGCTTAAGAACGGCTGGAAGACTGAGCTTGCTTCCTTCAACGAGATAGGCATAGGAGGCTTCAAGGAAATAACCTTCATGATAGACGGTAAGGGCGCATATTCCAAGCTTAAGTATGAGTCCGGTGTACACAGAGTACAGCGTGTGCCCGAGACCGAGTCCGGAGGACGTATACATACCTCTACGGCAACGGTAGCCGTTATGCCGGAGGCAGAGGAAGTTGATGTGGTTATAGACCCGAAGGATATACACTGGGATGTATTCAGAGCATCGGGCAACGGAGGACAGTGCGTCAATACTACGGATTCTGCAGTCAGACTTACACATTATCCTTCCGGAATAGTCATCCATATGCAGGAGGAAAAGTCACAGCTTCAGAACAAGGAAAAGGCTATGCGCATACTGCGTTCAAGACTGTATGAGATGGAGCTTGAGAGAAAACAAAATGAAGAGGCTGACCTCAGACGTTCGCAGATAGGAAGCGGCGATCGTTCGGAGAAGATAAGGACCTACAATTTTCCGCAGAGCCGTGTGACGGATCACAGGATCAAGCTTACCCTCTACAATCTGGATAAGGTGATCAACGGGGATCTGGATGAGCTTATCAATGCACTGATCACGGCAGATCAGGCGGCTAAGTTATCCAAGATGGAGGAAACCTGATATGGAAACAAATAAACCGCTTGTGTCTATATCCTGTATTACCTTTAACCACGGAAAGTATCTGAGGGAAGCGCTCGACAGCTTTCTGATGCAGGAAAGAGATTTCGATATAGAGATACTGATACATGACGATCATTCGACGGATGATACCATAGATATAATCAAAGAGTATACCGAGAGATACCCGGACATCATGCGGCCAATGTATGAGGAGGAAAATCAATATTCCAAGGGCATCTCAAATATCAGCGGAGTATTTAATTTTCCGAGGGCGAGAGGAAAATACATTGCTATGTGTGAGGGAGATGACTATTGGTCGGATCCGCTTAAGCTTAAGAAGCAGGCAGCTTACATGGAGGCTCATCCTGAGTGTGCGCTCTGCTGTCATGCTGCCGGCATAGTCGCCGAGGACGGAGCTTTCAGGACAGTTGAGGAGCTTAAGCCCTTTGCGGGGAGCGGAGTGATAAAGGCAGAGGATGTCATTTCCAAGAAGGAAAATATACCTACGGCTTCGCTTTTCTTCAGAACGGAATATGCGAAGCAGCTTCCGCAGTGGTATTTTGATTGTCCGGTCGGGGATATCCCGCTTCAGCTTGCCATGCTTATGCACGGAAGCGTGTATTATTTCAATGAAGCTATGAGCATGTATCGCATGGGTCGTGCGGGCTCATGGGGAGAGAGCATGGAAAATGATGCCGCAAAGCTCAAATGGGAGAGGCATTTTGATGCCATGTCAAAGCTCTATGCGGAGTTTGATAAGGATACCGAAGGAAGTTATAGGGAGGCTGTAAAGGAAGCCGTCGCACGCAGCCGTTTCCTTATAGATATTAAGGAAGACAAAAAGGAGGCTGTGCTTGATCCGGCTAACTCCAAGTTCTTAAGAGAGCTTCCGGATACCGAGAGGAAACTGCTTATCTTAAAGGCTAAGCACAGGAGGATATACGATCTGATACGCAGTATATATAAACTGCTGTAAATAAGCATAAAACACGGATTTTGGCATTGTGTAAAGCCAAAATATCGGATATATTGGCTGTATAGGTTTCAGTATTTTCATTGTGACCGTTCAGTCCGTCTCGAATGGGTGCAGGAGCTGCAGCCGGGGCGGCCTGACGGTTACATTTTTTATCGATTAAAGCCGGACTGCAGTCGAAGAAGCGGCAGCTTGCGGCCGCGAAGACGACTATAGGACGGCCAAACGAAAATGAGCACAAAGCTTCGAAAG